>SVHK01000050.1 GCA_015055865.1 Clostridiales bacterium
AATATTCTTTGGAGAAAAAGCAGGTTTTACAATGCTATGCAAGGGGTAATACAAAGCCTGCCGATAACGTTATGGATTTCGTGAACAATAAATGGTTGCCTAACACCAATAAACAATTGAAGAAACTTGCAGCTTAAAGGAGCGTATTTATGAAAAATTATCTTACCTTTTTATATGAAACGGATATTCGTGAAAACGAAGATAATCCGATTACCACCCCTTCCGTTAGGGAAGACGAGCTTTACGAAACATTACAAGCCATTTTGAAAAAAGAAGAATTTTTCAAAGTCGTGGAACTTATGGGGATTTACAGTGATCGGCTGGATAAAGAGTGCGAAGTCTATTTCAAAAAAGGTTTCCGCTACGCCGTTCGCTTTATTCTTGAATGCTTTAACGAAAAATTTTAAGGAGTAAAAACTATGAATACTTATTTTAGAATTACCGCTTATCACCCTCAATCCGACATTTCGTTTATTATCGACAGCGTGAATCAATATGAAGAAATCTGGGAATTTAGCGCCGATCTTGTTTCCAAAAAATGCAAAATTTTGGAAGTTTCCGAAAGAACGCAGTTCGACGATGGAAATATTCCAAGGGCAACCCCCAATGGCGATAACTATATCTTACGCGCTTGTATGAGCGGTAAAGTAGAAAAGCAAAACGCTTGTATCAACATCAATGGGCGTTTCTATGCACCAAATACTGGCTCTTAAAAATGCTATTTTTAAAAAATTTTATATAAATGCGGACCATCTGTCTCAAAAACGTTCACTTTAATGGTGTAGAAAATTCGGCAAAAATGGACGCGTTTATGTTTCCCGACGGGGAAATTGACCAAAATTTTCAAAAAGGAGGACAATGACTGAACAACAAATTAAATCATCTGTAAATTACATAAAAAAACTTGCTACATTCCCTGATGCAAGTGAACGTATTGAACTTTATTTAGACAGTCTTTTTGCAACTCAACCACCGCAAAAGGACGCTTTTAACGAGCAAAAAAGCAGCAATTCTTCTGCCGTTTCCTCGTTACTACATTTTACACAAAAGGAAATAAAAAATATGGCTACTACATTTAAAAAAGTATTTATTGCTAATGGGCTGTGCGCCCACGTCTTAAAGAAACCCAGCGGTAAAAAGTCCTACTGCTATGAAATTCGTTATCGCTCCAACGGCTACGATATTCGAGTATCATCGACCAATCTACAGAAAGCAAAAGAAAAATTTTTGAATAAAACCAAACCAAGTGAAATTGAAAAATATCATATAAGGAAATATAAGACAGGGAAAAACCTGCTAGAAGAGATTTTCGACGAGTGGTATCAATACAAAAAAGGCACAATTACAGACGGCGAATTGCAAAAGCATTACACAAACTTTCAAGGATTACCCGAAAATTTGCGTAAAGCGTCAATTTTTGAGATAAGAACACTTGACTTAGACAAAGTCTTGAAAGACGTTAAACCACGTAAATACGAAGATTTACGAACGTTGTTTAACGGCATTTTCAAGTACGCAATCGCAAGCGGTATTTTGTTACATAATCCCGTTGCGTTGATTAAGTTCAAACGTGCAGAACGACAATCGCGTAGCGCGTTATCCGTGACAGAGATTCACGATTTCTTAGAACGTGTAAAACGTCCCGAATTTGAGCCGATACGGCAAGGTGCATACTTGCTCTACTTCTTCGGTCTTCGCCCTTGTGAAATAGACGAAGAAACAAAAATCGATGGTGATTTCCTTATCACTCGCAACCGTAAGCGTAAAAACGGTAAAATTGAATACAAAAAAATTCCTATACCCTCGCAGGCACAGGGATTGCTCGATTTAGATAAGCCATTTGTATTTAATTGCACTCGCATTACGCGCGACAGATTACTAAAAAAAGTTCTTGGCGACAGCGATAAATGCGCCTACTGCTTACGGCATACGTTTGCCACGACTTGCCAACAGTACGTTCGCCCTGATATTGTCGATATTTGGATGGGCGATAGCCCACAAAGACTCGTTGGGAAGGTATATACACACTTTTCAGACGAATTTATGCGTTCACAAATGGATTTGGTCACATTTCCGATGTCTTAAACGCTAGAAACTGCTAAAATAAAGGCTTTTTAAGCGTTTTTTTTCGCCAAATCGTTCGCCAAACCACCCTAAAATCGCCTTTTCTTACGCATTTTTATGCAAAAACGCAAAAAAAATACGGTTTTATGCATTGATTTTTGCATAAAACCGTACTTTTGGCGCAGAGAAAGGGATTTGAACCCTTGTATACATTCCTGCATAACACGATTTCGAATCGTGCGCGTTCGACCGCTCCGCCATCTCTGCAAACAGCCTTTATATTATAGCCTATTACAATTAAAATTGCAACTATTTTTGCTCCGCTTTTTACCCCTTTTTCCCCTTTCTTAAATTTTTTTCAAAAAATATGTAAACAATACTTGACATATCCCCAGGCTTGTGTTATAGTATAAATGTAATGAAAACTTTACACTCCTCTTTTCGATACACAACGAAGACAGGAAGAATAGTTTCATCATAATAATGACAAGGAGAATATCTATGGAAAAACAAGAAATTTTAGAAAAAGCAAGACAAAAGAAAATTGTCGTCGGTGAAATGGAACAGGCTAAAATCAATAAATCGAACTGGATTGGCAATATTTGTGCTGGTATTGTTGCTGTTATCTTAATGATTATTGAGGGCGCGTTGGGACATTACTCGGCAATTTATGCTCTTGGCATGGTTTGTTTCACGTGGGCAAGCGTATTCTATTTTTGCTCCTATTTCATTGCAAAACGTCCCAAGGGCGTTTTAATCGGCGCAATTTTGGAAAGCCTTGGCGCCATTGTCATGCTTACGTTATATATTCTATTCAGCACGGGAGTACTTTAAGATGAATAACGATTTGATTTTACAAAACCGATTAAAAGAATTGCGCACAGCGAAAAAAATGTCGCAAGGAGAACTCGCTAAAACGGTAGGCACGACACGGCAAACGATTATTTCTATCGAAAAAAACCTCTTTAATCCCTCGGCAAAGCTTGCCCTCCTCCTTTGTCTTGCTCTCGACGAAAAATTTGAAAATATTTTTTATTTCTAAGTAAAACGAGGACTTTCTTTATGAATATCATCACCATCGAAAATATATGTAAAAATTACAAAGAGAAAAAAGCATTGGATAACGTTTGCTTACAAATAAAGCAAGGCGAACTTCTCGGGCTTTTGGGTGTAAACGGCGCCGGTAAAACGACCTTGATTCAAATCCTTTGCGGTTTAACGAAAAAATCAAGCGGAACGGTTACCATTGATACTTACGATTTAGACAAGGATATCGACAAAATTAAGAAAATTGTAGACATTTCACCGCAAGAAACGTCTATTGCCAACAATTTAACCGTAAAAGAAAATTTGGAATTTTTTAATGAACTTTACAATAATCCCCCCGATTTTATACAAGAAATCGTTGAAACGTTTCATTTAAACGACGTATTAAACCAACGCGCCAAAACGTTATCGGGCGGATACAAACGAAGATTATCCATCGCCGTCGCATTAATTTCAAAACCTAAAATATTATTCCTTGACGAGCCTACGCTCGGCTTGGACGTTTACTCTCGGCGAGAGCTTTGGAAAATTATAGAACGCCTGCGAGAGAACGTAACCATAATCCTTACGTCGCATTATTTAGAAGAAATTGAACGCTTATGCGATAGAGTTGCAATATTATCCAACGGAAAACTGTTGCAAGTAGGAACAGTCGCGCATATAAAACAACTAACAAACGCCCAAACGTTTGAGGACGCATTTATCAATTTGGTGGAGCTTGCAAATGAATAAGATTTTAATTTTTTCAAAGAGAAACCTAAAAGAACTATTACGGGACCCCTTAATCTATATTTTTTGCATAGGATTCCCCTTTATTATGCTCGTGTTGTTTCAAGTTATCAACAAATATACAGGGGGCAAAACTCCCATGTTTGA
>SVHK01000025.1 GCA_015055865.1 Clostridiales bacterium
CCTCCTGTGTTTTCTTATTGTGGTCGGCAAACCCACTTTATTATAACACAGGAGGATTACTTTTGCTAAAGCTTTTTTTAATACCACCACTTCAAGTGGTGGTTAATTTCCGCTAAAGGCTACAACCTAAAAAAGAGCCGAGCACGGCTCTTTTTCAATAATTATGATGAAAATTTACAATCCTTTTAAAGACCTATCAAAATTCGAACGGGCGCTATGGCTAACGTCGGCGTTTTTAGTAACGCTTTCCTTTTTACTTTCACCCGACAAAGATTATCTTACGTTAATTGCAAGCCTAATCGGCGTAACGTCTTTGATTTTTATTGCCAAAGGCTACGTTTTCGGGCAAATACTAACCCTTATTTTCTCTTTATTTTACGGAATTATTTCCTATTTCTTCCGTTATTACGGCGAAATGCTCACTTATCTTTGTATGACTGCGCCAATGGCGGTGGTCAGTATCGTATCCTGGTTAAAAAACCCGTACGGCAAAACGAAAGAAGTAAAAGTAAAACGAATGACGGGCAAACAAACAATTTTAATGACGGCTTTTACCGTTATCGTAACCGTTATTTTCTATTATATTTTAGCTTATTTTAATACTGTAAATTTGTTTTTTAGCACTCTTTCCGTAACGACGAGTTTTCTCGCCTGCTATTTAACTTTTATGCGTAGTCCGTCTTACGCGCTTGCGTATTCCGCGAACGACGTCGTTTTAATCGTTCTTTGGACGCTTGCTACGGTTACGAACATCGCATACCTGCCTATGATACTTTGCTTTTTCACTTTTTTCTTCAACGATATTTACGCTTTTTTTAATTGGCGGAAAATAGAGAAACGACAACGGATAGAATAAAAAATAAACCTTTCAAGCCGACCTAATTTTCTTTGGTCGGTTTTTTATCTATTTAAGAAAGTTTTTGTTTTTATTTGGATATACTTTAAGTGAACTATTCCAATAAGGAGCAAAAACAATGAAAATGAAAACTATGGACGGAAACACCGCCACCGCTTACGTATCCTACGCATTTAGCGAAATTGCCGTCATTTACCCCATTACCCCGTCGTCGCCTATGGCGGAAACCGCCGATATTTGGGCAACTGAAGGCAAAAAAAATTTATTCGACCAAGTGCCTATCGTTCGACAAATGCAATCGGAAAGCGGAGTAGCCGGCGCAGTACACGGCGCGTTGACTTGTGGCGCATTGACAACCACTTACACCTGTAGTCAAGGCTTACTTTTAATGCTCCCCGATATGTATAAAATCGCAGGCGAACTACTCCCGACCGTCTTTCACGTAAGCGCAAGAGCTTTGTCCGCCCAAGCGCTCAATATTTTCGGCGACCATCAAGACGTAATGGCAAGCCGACAATCGGGATTTGCAATTCTTTGCTCTTCGTCCGTGCAAGAATGTATGGATTTAGCGCTCGTCGCGCATTTGTCTACTTTAAATTCCAACGTTCCGTTTTTGCACTTCTTCGACGGTTTTAGGACTTCGCACGAGTTCCAAAAAATTCAAACGATTGAATACGACGAAATGAAAACGCTCGTCAACGAGCAAGCCGTTCGAAATTTCAAACGCCAAAAACTCGACCCTGCCCACCCCGTACAACGCGGAACGGCGCAAAACGGCGACGTGTACTTCCAAAACCGCGAACGCGCAAACCCTTATTATCTTCAAACGCCGAATATCGTACGAAAAGCGATGGACGACGTTTTTGCGCTTACGGGCAGAAAATATTCGCTCTTTGATTATTATGGCTCACCCGACGCGGAAAGAGTGCTCGTAATGATGGGTAGCGGTACGCAAACCGCAGAAGAAACGGTAGATAAAATGAACGCGGACGGCGAAAAAGTCGGGTTAATTAAAGTACGGCTTTATAGACCGTTTTGTAAAGAAAGTTTTTTATCCGTTTTACCGTCCACTTGTAAAAAAATCGCCGTACTCGATAGAACGAAAGAACACGGCGCGCTCGGCGAACCGCTTTATTTGGACGTTTGCGCTACGCTTTTTCACGCCAAAAAAACGAATATTGAAATTTTTGGCGGTCGATACGGTTTAGGCGGAAAAGAATTTACGCCAACCGATTGTTACGCAACCTTTAAAAACCTTACTCAAGCTCAGCCCAAAAACAATTTTACCGTTGGGATTTTGGACGATATAACCGATTCGTCGTTAAATCTTTTAGAAAAATACCGTTTACAAAACGATAGACAAATCAACTGTAAATTTTTCGGCTTAGGCTCGGACGGTACGGTTGGCGCGAATAAAAATTCCGTCAAAATTATCGGCGATTATACAAATTTATACGCGCAGGCTTATTTTTATTACGATTCGAAAAAATCAGGCGGAGTTACTATCTCTCACCTGCGTTTTTCGCCCGACCCCATACGTTCGGCGTATTTGATTGACGAGCCGAATTTCGTTGCTTGCCATAACCATTCCTATTTAGAACGCTATCAAATCCTTGACGGAATCAAAGAAAACGGTACGTTTTTGCTCAACTGTCCTTGGACGACGATAGAAGATTTAGAAAAACATTTACCCCAACGCGTCAAACGCCAAATCGCTCAAAATAATTTAAATTTCTACGTTATCAACGCAACGGAAATCGCAAACGAAGTAGGGTTGCGCGGTAGAACGAGCACTATTATGCAATCGGCGTTTTTCCTTTTACACCCGTCCGTTATGCCTTATGACAAAGCCAAAGACGTCTTAAAAAAACAACTCAAAGAAACCTTCTTTAAAAAAGGCGAAAAAGTAATTGAACAAAATCTTAACGCCGTTGAGCGCACGGAACACGCTTTGAAAAAAATCGAATACCCCAACGCGTGGGCAAAACAAGAATTTCAAATCACACAAAAAGAAACCACGGGATATTTCGAAAATTTCATACAGCCGATTTTAGAACTACAAGGCGACTCTCTACCTGTTTCCGCCTTTTCCGCCGACGGTAGCGTACCAACGCAAACGACGCGATACGAGCGACACGGCATCGCCTATTTATTGCCGAAATGGATAAAAGAAAACTGTATCCAATGCAACCAATGCTCTTACGTTTGCCCCCACGCTTGTATTCGCCCGTTCTTGTTTGATAAAGACCTTGAAACGCCCAACGGATTTGAAACCGTTCCGGCGTTAGGCGTACAAAACACAAAATTCAAAATCCAAGTCGTGTTCGACCAATGTATGGGTTGCGGTGTTTGCGCCAACGTTTGTCCCGCCAAAAATAAAGCGCTCGTAATGACCGAAAAATCCGAGCTTTTGCCGTTAGAAAAAGAAAACTGGAATTTTGCAACCAATGCTCCACAAATCGAAAGTAAAACTTTTAAAAGGAACACGATAAAAGGCAGTCAATTTTATCCACCCCTTTTCGAATATTCCTACGCTTGCGCAGGTTGTGGCGAAACGGCGTATATCAAAATCCTAACCCAACTTTTCGGGGAACGGTTGACAATCGCCAACGCAACGGGTTGCTCGTCCATATACGGCGGTTCAGCGCCTACCTGCCCCTACGCTACGAATAAAGACGGGCAAGGCCCTGCTTGGGCAAGTTCTCTTTTCGAAGACAACGCGGAGTTCGGCTACGGTATGCGCCTTGCCTATAATTTAGAATCGCAAGCGCAAGAAAATAAAAAATCCGTTTGGCTCGTAGGTGGCGACGGTTGGGCTTACGACATCGGTTTTGGCGGACTTGACCACGTTTTGGCAAGCGGTGAAAACGTAAAAGCGCTCGTACTAAATTCAGAAGTTTATTCCAACACGGGCGGACAATCGTCAAAAGCGACTCCGCTTGGCGCGGTCACTCGGTTCGCCTCTGCCGGCAAGGGTTTAAAACGTAAAAATCTTGCTTTGATGGCAATTTCGTACGGTTACGTTTACGTCGCGCAAGTGGCGCTCGGTGGAAATATGCAACAATATTTAACCGCCTTAACCGAAGCAGAAAGTTACGACGGGCCTGCGCTTATTATCGCCTATACCCCCTGCATCGCGCACGGGTTTAATATGAGCAACTCCGTTCAAGAAGAAAGACTTGCCGTAGAATGCGGGTATTGGCACTTATTCCGATACGACCCGACAAAAAAACTCAAAGGCGAAAAACCTTTTATTTTAGATAGCAAAGAGCCAAGCGGAAATTTTAAAGAATTTTTAATAAGAGAAAACCGTTTCGCGCTTTTAAAACAAACTTCGCCTGAACGCGCGGAAGAACTTTTCTCTAAAGCCGAACAAGACGCAAAAGAACTTTATGCTTTTTATAAAAATCTTTCCGAAATTTTATAAGTACGCGCTCCCTTTTAAAAGGGAGCCGTTCTTTTTATTTCACAAAAGCCCTTCTATTTCCTATTCTTATTCAAATAAGCTATTCACGCTAAAACTTAGCTTAAAAACCGACCAAATTCACTTGCAAAAAAAGAATAAAAATGCTATACTAAATTTATTATTTAACTTAGGAGATTACTTTATGGCTATCGTAGCACCTTCTTTATTAGCTGCCGACCAAATGAATATGGGTCGTGACTTAAAAATTCTCGAAGACGCAGGCGCAAAATGGTTTCACGTAGACGTTATGGACGGCTCGTTCGTTCCCAACTTCTCGTTTGGCTATTCCACCGTTTCCGCGCTCCGCAAAGCCACGAAAAAAGTACTCGACGTGCATTTGATGATTAATCAACCTTTGCGTTACGTAGAAAATTTCTGCAAAGCAGGCGCGGATTACTTGACCGTTCACGTTGAATCGGATACCCCCGAAAACATCGAAAAAACGCTTGACAAAATTACCGAATACGGTGTAAAACCAGGGATTGTTATTAAACCGAAAACCCCTGTGGAGTCAATCGTGCCCTACCTTAAAAAATGCGCGCTCGTGCTCGTAATGACGGTTGAACCGGGCTTTGGTGGGCAAAGCTTTATGGCGGATATGATGCCGAAAGTAAAACGTTTAAAAGAGATTTTAAGCGAACTTAACCCAGATTGTCTTATCGAAGTCGACGGTGGCGTGGATTTAAACACTTCCGTTGTTTGTAAAGAAAACGGCGCAAACGTACTCGTTGCAGGCTCGGCTTGTTTAAAAGCGGAAGATAAAACGGCTTTTATCAACGCTCTTGAAAAATAACCGCTTACGTAAAATTTACGGGCGATGGTGAAAACCATCGCCCGTTTTTTAATCAAGTCACAAATTATTTTTAAAATCTTGCACTTCTTTTTCAGTAGCTTTTCGAATTATTTTCTTAACGCTCGCCAACGGATACGGCGCGTCGTCCGCGTTGGATTTTCTAACGCTATCCACGTACAAGATTTGTTCGATTTTTCTTCGTCCCATTTTCGCCCATACGTAGTCCCCTTCTTTAACCGTTCCCGTTTCGTCTAAATACCAATAATTGCAACCGTTAAACCCGAACGGACTGACGCCGATAAACGAATATTTACCTTTTCCTTGTATATATTTTTTTACGACTTTATCAAACTCTTCTTTTAATCCGTTCACAAAAACTTCTATCTCTTTACGATGCATCAGCAAAGAATACACACCACCCAACGTACCCGTTTTATCTGATGAAGTCATTACCAATCTTATCGCCATTAAACAATCGTTTTCCCGAAGCGTTTGTCTGGTTAATTCTACGCCTTCTTGGCAAAACGGAATCAAATCAATAAACGTTTTCGATTTTTCAAACGCCACCGAGCGCGGTTTTTCATACGCACCGGCAAGCAAACGAAACGCGGAAAACAACCATTTTTCCATTTCGTAGCGCGTAATTTCTTCGCTCTCCATAACGTAATTGACGTATTCGTTTTTAATAGAAATTTTTGCTCTGACCCAATATCTATCGGCTAATAACCGAAACGGCAAAATAGAAAATTCAAATTCAGTTCCTTGTAAATTTATCTTTGGCATAATCTTTCCTACAACGCTATTTTCTATATAATAGCACATTTACTTTCTAATTTCAAGCGTTTGGATAATTTTTTCGTATAAAAAGCCCGTTTTAAGACTTTTGATATGCGCCCAAAAAGTTAGACGAACTTTTGAGTCGCATATCAAGTACGGTTAAGGTTCGTTTATTCAAAATATTTCAAAGCAATATAACTATACAAAGCTGAACAAACGGGCAACGCCCTTTCGTCAAAACGGACTTTTTCGTGATGCAAAGGGTATTGATAGCCGTCCTTCCGCGCACCTGCGCCGACGGCAAGCATAACGGACGGCACTTCTTTCGCAATATACGCAAAATCTTCCGAGCCCCCTAATTCCTTGTTGCCTTGACCAAATTCTTCCGCCGAAAAAACGTTCTCTTTCCCCAAAAGCTCTTGCGCTCTTTTATAAATAAATTTAGTCAAACTTTTATCGTTGAGTAAAGCAGGACAACCGCTTAGAAATTCCACGCTCGCTTTCGCTTGAAAACTCTTTGCCACTCCGCTTGCAATCTCTTTCAACCGCTTTTTCATTTTCTCGCGCACCTTTTCGTCGAACGCGCGAAGCGTCCCTTCTAAAACCCCGTCGCTTGCAAGCGCGTTTGCGGTCGTTCCCGATTCAATCCGTCCAATCGTCAAAGCGCAAGTTTCACTCGGCGGTATCTCCCTTGCAATCACCGTTTGCAGAGCGATTAAAATCTGCGAACACACGAGCGCGCTATCCACGCCGTTTTGTGGCGTAGAGCCGTGACAACCCTTGCCTTTCACTTGAATCTTAAAAAAATCCGCCGCCGGCGCGCCTACCCCGCTTTTGGGTACGACCACCGTACCGCACGGCAAATCAATCCCCGTTGCAACGTGCAAAGAAAACGCGCAACCCACTTGCGGATTCTCCAATACGCCGTCGGCTATAACCGCTTTCGCGCCCGATAAAATTTCTTCCGCAGGCTGAAAAAGAAGTTTCACTTCCCCTTTCAATTCCTGCTCCTTTTCTTTCAAAATTTTTGCCGAGCCAATGAGCGCCGTAGCGTGCAAATCGTGTCCACACGCGTGCATATTACCACTTTTACAAGCGTAGCTTACCCCC
The DNA here is from genome assembly GCA_015055865.1 of Clostridiales bacterium. GTDB lineage: Bacteria > Bacillota > Clostridia > Christensenellales > Borkfalkiaceae > Scatosoma. The sequence continues at coordinate 7,003 of SVHK01000025.1, forward strand.
GACTTTTCTTGAATGGGCAACCCGTCCATATCCGCGCGGAGCAACACCGCCTTTTCGCCCTTTTCACGCTTACCCACGCAAGCGACTACGCCCGATTTCCCAACCCGTTTCGGCTCGTAGCCGTACTCTTTGAGTTTTTCTTCGATAAACTCCGTCGTTTTCTTTAAGTCAAACCCGACTTCGGCGTTTCTATGCAAAAACCGACGAATTTGCTTTAATTCGTCAAAGATATTTTCCGCATCTTTCAATATTTCGTTCATACCATAAGTTTGCGAAACCAAGCATAAAAAAATACGCTTTTCTAACATTCTTCCAATAGTGATTAAATATGAACAACTTATAAAATCTCACTTTTAAAAAGTCGAATTTAATTTTCTTTTTGATATAATAAACTCAACGATAAATAATAATTTGACAAACAAACAATACGAACAAAAAGATTGACAAAAGATCCTTAATATGGTATAATTTAATAAATAAAAGATACAAAAGGAACCAGCTGACTGTAGAGGGCGTTGGTTTCTTTATGCTTTTTTGAGGAATGACGTATGATTAAAAAAAGGAAATTTGCTTTGTCTACAACGCAGATTATATTGCTAAGCTTCCTTGTTACAATCTTACTTGGAAGCATTTTCTTGACATCTCCAATTAGTTCGGCAACAGGTAAATCCGTGCCGTATCTCGATGCTTTATTCACGGCAACCACCTCAACCTGCGTAACCGGTCTTGTAACGCTTCCTACTGTTTCGACTTGGAGCGTGTTCGGACAAGTCGTTATCTTGATTTTAATACAAATCGGCGGTCTTGGTATCATTACGACTATGTCGGGACTGATGCTTCTTTTGAACAAAAAAATGGGCATTGGCGATAGATTACTCATTCAAGATTCTTTCAATCTTAATACGATGTCAGGTCTTGTGAAATTTGTCAAGAACGTACTTTTCGGCACGCTAATTATTGAAACAATCGGCGCTTTATTCTATATGCTCGTATTCGTTCCCGAATTCGGTGCGAGAGGTATATGGATATCGGTATTCAATTCCGTTTCCGCTTTCTGCAATGCCGGCATTGATATTATTGCAGAAAACAGCCTTTGCAATTACGCAACAAATCCTCTTATCAATATCGTCACTTCCACGCTCATCATTCTCGGAGGCCTTGGATATATCGTATGGTGGGATATAATCCGTGTCATCAAAAGCCGTTCGTCAAAAAACAGACAAATATTCAAACACTTAACCTTACACTCAAAGATTGCCATTACCGTTACGGCAGGACTCGTTTTTATCGGCGCGATTTTGATATTTATTTTTGAATATGCGAATCCGCTGACTATCGGAGAGCTTTCGCTATTTGATAAAATTCAGGTTTCGTTTTTTCAATCGGTAACAACAAGAACGGCAGGCTTTGCGACCATTCCTCAAGAAAACCTAACAAACGCTTCCACTGCTGTATCTATTATTTTGATGCTAATTGGTGGCTCACCCGTAGGCACAGCGGGCGGTATAAAAACCGTAACTATCTCCGTCCTCGTTTGCTCAGCTTTCGCTACAATAAGGAACAAAAATAGCGCAACGCTGTTTGGTCGTCGCATCGCTGAAGAATCAATAAAAAAAGCTGTTGCCGTTGTTGTAATGTTTCTCGCGATTTGCGCTACTTCCACCATACTCTTAATGGCAACGAGCAATGTATCTGCAATCGATGCGATCTATGAAACAGTTAGCGCAACGGCAACCGTAGGTCTGTCACGCAACTTAACGGCAACGCTTAACACGTTCGGAAAGCTAATTATTATCGTAACTATGTATTTCGGCAGAGTAGGTCCCATATCATTTGCGGTTGCTCTTGGCAACAAAAATGAAAGTCAAAACGTTATTTCCGAGCCGACGGAAGATATCAGTATAGGATAAAGGAGAAAACTATGAAAACCAAGAAAACATATGCAGTCTTTGGACTTGGAAGATACGGTACAGCGGTGGCACGTGAACTTGTAGAGAACGGTATGGAAGTCATAGCAATCGATACCGACCAAAAGCTTGTTAATGATGCGGCGGCATATCTACCCGTATGTAAGTGCGCTGACGTAACCGATGCCGAAGTGATTTCACGTCTTGGAATCGGAAATATTGATACAGTCATCGTATGTATGGCGAGTAACCTTGAAGCAAGCGTTATGGCTGTAACGCTTTGCAAAGAAGCAGGAGTTAAGACGGTAATCGCAAAATGCGCCAATGAAATGAGCCAAAAGATATTGCTCCGTGTTGGTGCAAATCAGGTCGTTTTTCCCGAAAATGAATCGGGTATTCGTCTTGCCAAGAACCTATTAAGCTCAGGCTTTATTGATATGATTTCTCTTTCGAAGGACGTATCCATAGTAGAAATTGACGTAAAAAACGAGTGGATTGGTAAAAATCTGATTGAACTCAATCTACGCAAAAAATACGGATTCAATATCATTGCCATTAAAAAAGGTGAACACGTCAACGTGAATATCAATCCCGAGCAAGTGCTTGATGCAAATACTACGCTGATTGTTATCGCAAATACTGAAAAATTAGGGAAATTAAAATAACACGACAAATATAAATTTGTCGCATCGTTAATCTTTGTGAAAAAGCTCAAAAACGTAGCGCAGTACGCTATACCTTGCAAGCTAAATTCTTTTTTTTGAAAAGAAAGAATTAAAAGAGTAGCAAAAATTTGCTACTCTTTTAATTTGCCTTAAACATCCCTATGGCAAACGCCCATTAAGCGTATTTTTTTAAGTTATTTCCGCCAAGTGGCAGGAGCGAACAAAACGAGCATCGGGAAAATTTCCAGTCTGCCTGCTAACATATCGAAGATATAGACGATTTTTGAAAAATCGCTAAAGAATGCAAACGAACCCGTAGGTCCAACGAGCGAAAGTCCTGGACCGACGTTATTCAAAGTCGCTGCCACGGACGTAAAATTAGTCGTCATATCGTACCCTTCAAGCGAGATTAAAAGGACCGAAACGATACAAATTAAAATATACGCAATAATATACGCGTTGAGCGAACGAACGACTTCGTGCTCCACCACTCGCTTATCCATCGTTATTTTTTTTACTTTGTTCGGATGTAAAATCCGCCCGACTTCGTGGCTTGCTCCTTTCGAAAGCATTACGGCGCGCGATACTTTAATACCACCGCCCGTACTGCCTGCGCACGCGCCGATAAACATCAACAAAACGAGAATCGTTTTTGAAAAAGACGGCCATAAATCAAAGTTTTCCGTTGAGAAACCCGTCGTAGAAATAATGGACGCAACGGTAAACGCAGTATGTTTCAACGCTTCGCCAAACGAATAACCGTAGTCCGCAACGTTCGTTAGCAATAAGTTTGCCGTAATGAGCGCAATCGCAGAAACTACAATCACCAAAAACGCCTTAATTTCCGTCGTTAAAATCTCTTTCCATCTGCCTTTACCGATTAAATAATAAGCGTTAAAATTGATAGAAAAGAGCAACATAAACACGGTAACGACGATTTGTATATAAGACGAATATCTTGCTATGCTATCCGCGTTGATAGAGAAACCGCCCGTACCTGCCGTCGCGAAAGCAGTCGTAACCGCGTCGAATAAAGGCATACCGCCTATAAGCATTAAAATTAACTGAGCCAAAGTCATAAGCCCATAAATAATATATAAAATTTTCGCCGTTTCCTTGACTTTGGGAACGAGTTTGCCTACCGTCGGTCCAGGGCTCTCCGCTTTCATCATGTGCATATTTTTCGCACCGCTCAACGGCAAAAACGCCATTATGAACACGAGTACGCCCATACCGCCTATCCAATGCGTAAAGCTACGCCACATTAATAAGGATTTGGGCAAACTTTCTATCGCTTCGCCGTTAGGTAGAATGGTTGCACCCGTCGTGGTAAAGCCGGAAACCGTTTCAAACAACGCGTCGATAAAGGACGGGATTTCGCCCGAAAAATAGAAGGGTAACGCGCCGAAAATACTTAATACAATCCAGCTTAACGCAACGATGACGAAACCTTCTTTTGCGTAAATGGCAGGATTTTTGTTTTTTCCTAAAAGGCAAAGACCGCCAAGTCCTACGCAAATACAAATGGAAACGAGAAAGGCAAAGAACGCCGTTTCCCAATAAATAATCGCCGTAATTAACGGCACTAAAAAGAAAATACTTTCAAAAATAAGAAGCGCGCCGATTGTGCGTTTAACGATAGAATAATTCATAATCTGCCCCTTATTTCAATATATCCGTTACGTCTTGAATACCGAGTTCAGCGGTAACGATAACGACCGAATCCCCTGCTTGAATAATATCGCTACCATGTGGAGTAAACACTTCTTTACCGCGCAAAATAGACGCAACGAGTACGTTGTCTTTAAACTTCAAGTCTTTCAAGGGAATCCCTGCAATCGGGGAATTTTCTTTTATAATAAACTCCGACGCTTCCACTTTGTCTTGAATGATATTATACATCGTTTCCACGTTACTGCCTTGCGTATTGCTCTTTGCTCGAACGTACCGTGCAATTATATCCGCCGTAACGTTTTTCGGACAAACGGTGGTATCCAAATCGAGTTTAGCGATAACGTTGTCGTAATCGGTACGATTAATTCGCGTAATCAACTTCCCTGCGCCGACTTCTTTCGCAAAGAGTGAAAGCAAAATATTTTCTTCATCGGAATCGGAAAGCGAAACGAACGCTTCTGCCGTTTCAATCCCCTCTTCTCTCAACAAGTCCTTTTTCAATCCGTTACCGTGAATAATCGTATATTTATCCCAAAGCGTAGAAAGTTCTTCGCAAATTTTCAAATCCTTTTCGATTATTTTAAGAGAAATACCCGATTTAGACAAAATCGAACAAAGATAATGCGTAATCGTACCGCCACCGACGATAAGTGCGTTTTTAAGCGAACGACCTTTATAGTTAATTTTTTTGAAAAATTCGTTCGCGTTTTTAGGAGTCGCAATAATAGACACGACGTCCTTTTCTCTAAACACGAAATCACCGTTCGCAATGTACGCGTCGTCCCCACGCTCAATGGTACAAACGAGCGCGTCCGATTTATACTTCATCGCCATTTCCTTAACGGACATATTGATAAGTTCGCTACCGCTTTGGAGCTTGAATTTAATCAATTCCACTTTCCCTTTTGCAAACGGCTCTATCTTGACCGCCGACGGAAACCGCAAAACTCTTGCAATTTCTTCCGCTGCGGCGTATTCGGGGTTAATAACCATCGCAAGGCCGAGTTCTTCTTTTAAGTAGGGCGCGACTTCGCTATAATCTGGATTTTTTAATCGCGCTATGGTTTCGCAATCGCCTTCTTTCTTCGCAATTACCGAACAAAGCAAATTGAGTTCGTCGGAATTTGTCACAGCTATCAATAAATCGGCGGTATTTACCCCGGCTTCTCGCTGAACGGTATGCGTCGCGCCGTTCCCGACTACGCCCATAACGTCGAATTTCGCCGTAATATCGTTGACTTTCGTCGCCGACATATCAATTACGGTAACGTCGTTACCGTCGTTATTGAGTTTTTCCGCAAGAGTTTGACCAACTCTTCCGCAGCCTACGATAATAATTTTCATAGTTTTTCCCTTGTTATACGCTATGCGTATAGTTTAATAATGCTATTATACCACTATACAAAAATTTTTTCAAGCAATTTCAAGCCAATATTCCAAAAGCAAAACGCTCCCAAAAAGGAGCGTTTTTCAAATTGAACGATTACTTCATCATAACTTCGGAAATGACGTCAAGCACTTTATCGTGACAACCGCCACACCCCGTCGAACAATGGGTAATTTTTTGTACTTCGTCAAAAAGTTGAAGTACGTCCTCCATCTTGTTTTGGTTTTCAAGAGCGTGTTCGATGTCCTTATAGCTTACTTGTTTACAGTTACAAATAATTACGTTTTCCATAAAAATCTCCTTTTCTTTTGTATTTTATTATTATTTCATCTTTTTTATTAACTTTCTTGAGAAAAGTTTTCTTTACCTACGCCACAAAGTTCGCAAACGAAATCGTCGGGTAAATTCTCAAACTTCGTACCAGGCGCAATCCCTTGCGCCGTTACTCCTTGTTCTTCGTCGTAAACCCAACCGCATACGTCGCACACGTATTTCATAGTATTCTCCCCCCTTTTTATTATTCAGTATCTCAACAAAGTTCGCAAAGTTCTTTCGCTAACTTCGATACCTGCCCCCTACTTTCATCGTTTAACGCGGACAAAATCTTAACGTCGGTTTGTGCATAATTCAAGTTCTTGCACTTTTCAAGCAATCCTTTCATTACTTTCGTCGCCGTCGGCGCCCAGCTCCCGTTTTCTATAAACGCAACCGTCTTATTTTGGAAATTCCGCTCCGTTAAGTTAGAAATAAACTCCCGCATAAACGGGAATATTTCCGCGTTATACGTAGTCGTCGCAAATACGATTTTACCGTAACGGAACGCATCTTCAACCGCTTCCGCCATATCTACCCGCGCCAAGTCGTTGACAACGACTTTCTCGCAACCGTTTTTCTTAAGTTCTCTTTCTAAAAGTTCTACCGCCTTTTTGGTATTCCCGTAAACGGAAGTATAGGCAATCATTACCCCTTCCGTTTCCACGCCGTAGCTCGACCAAATAGAATACAAATTTAAATAGTATCCTAAATTTTCTTTTAAAACAGGTCCGTGCAACGGGCAAATCGTTTGAATTTCGTAAGTGGATAATTTTTTTAATAAGTTTTGTACTTGCACGCCGTATTTTCCAACGATTCCGATGTAATAACGCCGAGCTTCGCACGCCCATTCGTCTTGAACGTCCAACGCGCCAAACTTCCCAAACCCGTCTGCGGAGAACAAAATTTTGTCTTTTTTATCGTAAGTTACAATCACTTCCGGCCAATGCACCATCGGAGCGGAAATAAAGACGAGTTCTCTTTCGCCAAGCGAGAGCGTATCGCCGTCACCGACGACGAGTCGATTATCTTGAAACTCCGTTCCAAAATAATTTTTCATCATCAAAAACGCTTTTTGTGAAGAAACTATCGTTACGTTCGGATACGCATTTACAAACGCCAACACGTTCGCAGAATGGTCGGGTTCCATATGCTGAACGATTAAATAATCGGGCGTTCTTCCGTCTAAAACTTTTTCGATTTTTTCAAGCCATTCGTCTTTAAAACAAGCGTCAACCGTATCGATTACGGCAATTTTTTCATCCAAAATTACGTAAGAATTATACGACATACCGTTCGGCACGGAATACATTCCTTCGAATAAATCGATTTTTTTATCGTCAACGCCAACGTATTGGACGTTTTTCGTGATTTCCATATCAAACATCTCCATTTCAATTTTTCCCTAATTTTAAAGGTTTATACCGATAATCTTTCGAAAATCTTTTCCGCCACCTTAAGCCCGTCCACCGCCGAAGAAGTAATTCCGCCGGCATATCCTGCGCCTTCTCCACAAGGATAAAGTCCTTGTACGTTGACCGATTGAAAAGTTTCGTCCCGTTCGATTTTTATCGGCGAACTCGTTCTCGTTTCCACTCCCGTCAATACGCCTTCGGGGCTCGCAAATCCCTTTAACTTTCTATCCATATCCGTTAAAGCGAACTTCAACGATTCTGTTATAAATTTCGGCAAAACTTCGTTTAAATCGGCAAACTTCGTACCTGCCCCGTAGCTGGGCAGGACTTCGCCAAATTTATCGCTCGTTTTTCCGTTTAAGAAATCGCCTACGAGCTGAACGGGCGCGCAATAAGAATAACCGCCAGCCACAAACGCGTTCCTTTCCAATTTACGCTGAAATTCCATTCCTGCAAGCGGATAGTCGGATAAAAAATCTTCCTTTCTTACCTGCGTAATCAACGCGCTATTCGCGTTGCGTTCATTCCGCGCATAATTGCTCATACCGTTAACGACGACGCTATTTTCTTCGCTTGACGCCGGCATTACGAAACCACCGGGGCACATACAAAAAGTAAACGCAGAACGGTTTAATCCCTTTGAAACCAGTTTATAATCCGCCGACGGCAATAAGGAATAGCTTTTTCCGTATTGCGCAAACCCAATCGACGATTGCAAATGCTCGATTCTAACGCCGACGGCAAAATCCTTTTGCTTGATTTGAACGCCACGCGCGTACAACTTTTCAAAAGTATCTCTCGCGCTATGTCCAATCGCCAACACGAGCAAGCTCGGCTCAAGCATAGTTTGCTCTTTAGTGCGCGTATTTTCAAGAGAGATTTCCGTAAGTTTTCCGTTTTTAATTTTGATATCGGAAAGTAGCGTGTTAAAAAGAATTTTTCCTCCCCTTACGAGTATATTTTCACGCATATTTTTGACGATATTTTTTAAATTATCGCTACCCAAATGCGGTTTATTCAACCACAAAATTTCTTTCGGCGCGCCGTGTCGAACAAAAATTTCCAACACTTCACTATTAAACGAAGTATGCGTTTGCGTATTGAGTTTACCGTCCGAAAACGTACCGGCTCCGCCTTCTCCAAACTGCACGTTAGAATTTACGTCCAAACGTTTATTTTTCGTGAAATCGGCAATCTTCTTTTCGCGCTCTTCTACCTTTTCGCCACGCTCGATAATTATCGGCGTTATCCCGTACTCAAGCAATCTTAACGCGCAAAACAACCCTGCCGGTCCGCTACCGACGATCACGACGGGTTTTTTAGGTTGTTTTTCCTTAGGTAAACGCGGATAAGCTTTTTCTTTTTTTACTTGTTCTTTTGCGGAAAATTCTATTGTATAAACGTAACGGATATTTTCTTTATCCCTTGCGTCGAGAGATTTTTTTCTTATAGAAAAATATTTAGGCGTTGCTTTAAGTTTCTTCGACGCAATTTTTATAAGCTCGGCTTCAGATTTCCCAAGCGGTAATTTGACGTCGGAAAGCGTAATTATACTCATACCTGCCCCCGTTGTTCGACAAATTTCGCGTTTATTTCATCCGCAACAGTTCTTGCCGACGAATACGCCCATTGTAAGTTGTATCCGCCACATTCCCCGTCCACGTCGAGAATTTCACCTGCAAAATACAAGCCCTTTACTTTTTTACTTTCTAAACTTGGATTTACTTCCCTTAAAGGAATACCGCCTTTCGTAACTTGCGCGTAATCAAATCCGAGCGTACCCGTAACTTTTAAAGTAAAGTTCTTTATTCTATCCGAAACTATCGAAATATCCTTCGCCCGTTTCATGACGGCGCGACCGACTTGGTTGTTCAAAATCCCGCAAAGCAATTCGGTATAATCTATTTTGCCCGTTTTATATTTATTTTCTACTATTTTTTGCAACTTTTGCTTATCGATTTCGGGCAAAAGGTCAATGGAAAGTTCTATTGTTTTCGTTTCCGCGTCTTGGGTGAGATAAGAAGAAATTTTAAAAATCCCGTCCCCCGAAACGCCGTATTCGGTAAAAATAACGTCGCCTTGCACCGTAGCCAAAACCCGTTTATCTTTTATCGCGCTAACTTTCGCGTTCATTACGCGAATCCCTTTTAACGACTTAATATCCGCCGTTTCCGTCTTTACTTGCACGAGCGCAGGAAAAAGCTTCGTAACGGTATGTCCAAACGCTTTTGCAAGAGAGTAACCCGCCCCGTCCGTACCAAAATTTTTAGCCGATTTTCCACCTGCGCAAAGCAAAACGTTGTCCGCCAAATACGTAACCGTCCCGTTCGGAGTTTGAGCCGTTACGCGGAAAGTTTCACCGTTTTTCTCAATCGATAAAACTTTCGAAGAAAGAGAAACTTCCACCCCGTTTTCTTGGAGTTTAAAGCGTAAAAGGTCGGTAATAGCCGACGCTTGCCGTCCAGTCGGATATACCCTACCCCTATCGTCCGCGCTAAACAAACCGCCGAGCGATTCTAAAAAGCAAAGCATTTCCTTTTCGTTATGATTATTCAAAATACGCGCAAGTTTATCTTTTTCTCGTTCGTCAAAAGTAAAATAATGCTCCGCGCCGAAATTTACGTTCGTCACGTTGCCTTGACCGTTCCCCGTCGAAGAAAGTTTTTTTCCAAGTCTATCTCCTCTTTCTATAACGAGAACGGATAAATTTTTCGTATTGAGCAAAGACGAGCAAATTAAACCCGACACGCCTCCGCCGATTATTACAAACGAATATTTTTTCATCATACTTACATTGTAACCTATTCATAAAAATTTGTCAATTTTTTTAAAATTGTATTAAAAAAAAGTTGCTTGAATATTGACTTTTTTTGTATTTTATATTAAAATATAAATAGAAATATAATTAAGGAGTATTGTAATGGATACAATCAAAGCATTCGTCAAAAAACTACTCGCTTATTTCAGCGCAAACCCTGTGTTTGCGTTCGTGGTTATCGGCTGTTGCGTTTTTATCGCAATTTTACTCGTCGTGGTTTTTACGCTTAAATTTAAAGCAAAAAAAACGAATCTTTCTTTAGAACAACAACCCGATTCTGCGCCCATTGAAAAAGAATCTACGACTATTAACCAAGTAGAAGAAATAACGGAAACGGAAGACGAAAAGGAAGTCGTCGAAACTATCGTTTCCGAGCCTTTAAACGAAGTAATCCAAGAAGCACCCGTTCAAAAAGAAGAACCTAAACCCGTCGAAATAAAAAAAGAAGTTAAAAAAGAAGTAAAAGAAGAACCTAAAAAAGAAGTAAAAGAAGAAAAGCCGAAAACGGAAGTAAAAAAGGAAACCCTCTCGGAATATAAACAACCCGAAAAGACAGAGCCTGTTAAAAAGGAAGAGTCTATCGCAAAAATAGAGCCGATTAATAAACCGAAGTCCAAACGTTATAACGGAAAATGGGTAATTTGCCATCTCGTTACGAAAGAAGACAAGAATAGCGAAAACAACGTTGAAGAAGCTTACTTTTTCGAACTGCACGCTTCCAACGGCGAAAAATTGCTTTCGAGCGAAGAATACACTTCTTATAACGGCGCGTTAAAGGGCATCGAAACGCATAAAGCGAATATTTTAAAAAACAATTTCCGCGTAGGGCTTTCCAAAAAAGGCGAATATATTTTCAAACTTTTAAGCGGTAAAAACACCCTGCTTTGCACGGGCGAAAATTATCCCACGAGATTGCGTTGCGAAAACGCGATTGACTCAACCAAACGCTTTGCGGAAACGGCGGTCGTCGACGAAAATATTCACGATATTATCGTTCAAATCCCCCCTGATACGGACGAAGAAGTTGAATACGACCAAACCATTTTGGGTAAATGGATTATTTCCAAAACCGTTGCGGAAGACGGCGATGAAATTTATTATTTCGAACTTTTTGCTTCCAACGGCGAAAAATTGCTTTCGAGCGAAGAGTACACTTCTTATAGCGGAGCGTTAAACGGTATTAATACGCATAAAAACAATATCGAAAAGGATAATTTCCGCATCGCTTTAACAAAACGCGGAGATTATATTTACAAACTTTTAACCGGCAACGGTCAACTCCTTTGCCTTGGCGAACATTATAAGACAAGACGCCGTTGCGAGAACGCTGTTGAATCGGTAAAACGTTTTTCGAAGAGCTCGCCCATTTTGACGGCTTCGAACGTAGTACCCAAAGACTAATCGATAAAAAACCTAAAAGAAAAAAGGCGATTTAAATCGCCTTTTTTCTTTTATAATCTATTATTATTCTTCGTCGAAATATAAATTAATCGCGCCAACACCGCCGTCAATCGAGATTTTATTTACGCCACCCCCAACGCCGAAATCGTTGCACTCCTTACCGTTCACTTTAATTGAGCCAATCCCTTTGTTCAAATCTATTTGATAATCGGATTTTTTCGTAAGGTATACGTTTAATTCCCCTACTCCGCAATTCATTTCACTATTCCCAAAAACGTTTGCTTTCAGCGTCGTTTTACCCACGCCAAGATCCATATCAAGATTATGAATTTCGCCTTTTTCGAGCGAAAACTCGCCTGCTCCACATTCGATTTCCGCGCTCGTTTGAACGTACAATTCGTCAATTTGCACCTTCCCTGCGCCTAAATCAAAATTGATTTTCTTCGCCGTTAATTTTTGAATATTGATTGAACCTGCACCAATATCGATTTCCACCAAGGATAACACCGTGTCCGCAGGCAACGATATTTTGAGCGTTCCGTTTACCGTTCTTTGAAACAACTTACTCTGTTCCGTAAAGACAATCCTTTCTCCCGTTTGTCTTACGTTTAGTTTGTCGTTATTCGTCTGAACGGAAAGAGCTTCGCCCGTTTCAACGATAAGGTTCATTCCTTCTAAATTGAGACTTAATTCGCTCACGTTGCCGTCTAAAAGTTCTACCGTTTTTAGTTCGTTTTTGGAAATATCTTTGGGAATATTAAAAATACTAACAATCCCCAAACAAACGGAAACGATGATAAATACGCCGAACGCAATCGCGGAATATTTAATAATTTTTTGTATAAGCGTCATTGAATTTTAATCCCCCCGAACATTGAAAACGCGTTTACGTATACGGTAGGCGCGGACGCGTCGTTAGCCGAATTTCTATTATTCGTCGTACCCCCGAAAATGGAAGTCGGATTAATTTTTACGTTTACGTTCTCGGGTAAAATCAGTTTGACTCCGCCAAAAATCGCGTTGACGTTCAATTTGGTTACCCCTTCGAATACGGCGTTCGTTAAATCGCAATCTGAACCGCCGAATATCGCCGTAACGTCTCCGCCCGTAACTTTATCGCCGTCAACTACGCTCTTTCCGCCCGAAAAAACAGAAAATACGTTCAATTTCTTCGTTTGTATTGGATTCGAAACACCGACTTCTTCGTTGATTACGGGGTTTTCTATCAACGTTTCTTCTTCCTTTTCCGATTCGTCGAACGTTTCTTTGTCCTTTTTGGTAAAGATGACGCCTAAACCGAGCGCAACGAGAATTAAGGGAAAAATCATTTCTCCAACCAAATCCCAATCGAGCCACTCTCTATGCACCGCCAACAAGCATACGCCGACGATTACGCCGATTAAATTGCCCGTTACGTTTTGTCTTTGGAAAAGTCCGATTGCGCAAGGTACGATAATAAATAAAGTCCACCAACCGTCGAAAATAACGTCAAAAGAAATTACGTTTAATCTATCCAAAGCGATTATCGCGCCGATAACGATCAACGCTACACCCCAAACAATTTTCGTGGATTTTTTCATAATCTTCTCCTTTTGAAAATATTTATTTCTTTTATTATACGCCCAATTTTATTTTTTGTCAATAGCGTTCAACGAAATTTTCGAAAGTCGTTGGTAAAGAACAATCCCGCCCCCTATTAAAACAAGCAAATACGCAAGTAACGCCCAAATAAAAAAGTTTTCATTCACGGCAAATTTTAATACGATAGGGATTCCTGCCGTAACTAAGCCTGCAAGCATTGAAATCATAACGGAAGCAGATTGTTTCACTGCTTGCGCTTCGTTATCCCAATTAAGCATCGGGAATTTTACGTTGATAAACAAGTCGGCAATCGCTATAAATACTACGCTTACGATAGGCGCAAGTAAAGTCGCAACCAACGCAACGCCCGTAGGCTTTAAAGCGATTAATAACGCAATTTCGCCAATAACGGTACAGGGAATAGAAAAAGTAAAACACGTAAGCAGTTTTGCGTCCATCACCGTTTTCGTGGGCACGGGTAAGCTTTTCGTAAGCTCCCAACCCTTGCCTTCCATCGAAATCGCGCAAGACGTTGACGACATTAAACACAACGCTAAAGCGAAAATAAACGGAATAATACTTTCTATTATTTTGCCGTCAACACCTAAACCCATAAAAATCGCGCTCACGTCGGTAAAGCAAACGGACACGGCAAGAATAACGGCTAAAACGTATCCGAGCGCCGTATTCATAAAATACAAACTTGAAGATACGTATCCTTTCATTTCACGCTTATAAAGCGCAAAAAGCGCGCCTTGGGCTTTCATTTCCCCAACCGAATATTTACCTTTCGCCACGCTTGAAGAAAGACCCGAACAAATACTTTTATAGAATTTTCCAACGATAAAAGCAAACGCGCCAAACACGACGAGCGATACCGCTACGAACAGGAAATAATACCCTATTCCTGATAAATAAACACCTTTTGAAAGCCAAGTCAAAGGCAAAACGAAACCGCTCACGTCTTGAACAAAGGTCGCTAGCAAGCCTACAAACTCCGAATCCGATTGACCTTGAAAAAGGTACGGGAACGCCAAACAAACGACCACGAACAGGCAAGTAAACAACGTTTTCGTCATATTATTGCCCTTAAATCGGCTCAAAAGCGAATATAACGCCACACCGAGCGCCAGCGCAAACGCCATCGGCAAAAGGGGTAAAAATACGCCCGATACAATCATAGCAAGATAAAACCAAACGCCTTGGCTTGAAATCACACCGTAGGCAATACCGCCACTTGCGGTAATCACGAAACAAAACAGGAAATTCGCAATGTACAAACTCAAAAAACGACTCGCAACGACTACGGCGTTCGAAACGGGCAAAACCGCCAATTTTTCATAAGTTTTTACGTTAAAAAGCGCGCCAGCTTTTAAGAAGGTTAAACCAAAAGTCAAAGCCATTGCCATTAACCCCAAATACATAGGCGTAACACTCGCCATACCGAATTCGTTAAGCATCATCGGTATCCCTACCGAATAGAATACGAAAAAAACCCCTAGAATCATATAAGCAACGAGCGTCGTTCTAATCGATTTTTTCTTTTGCGGGTCTTTTGAATACCGCGCCTCGTTGACGGCAAAGAAATTACAAACTTGTAATTTCGTCAAATAATACAAATTCTTAATCATCAACGACCTCCATAAACAAATCTTCAAGCGAATTGCTCTTAGTCAATTTGTCCGTATCGCCCGTTATTACAAGTTTACCGTCTTTAATAATGGCAACTTTATTACAAAGCTTTTCCGCAACTTCCAAAACGTGCGTGGAGAAAAAGATAGCTCCACCCTCTTTACAACGCTCTTTCATCAACTCTTTCAATTTAAGCGACGCCTTAGGGTCAAGACCGACGAACGGCTCGTCGAGAATAAGAAGTTTGGGCTTATGAATAAGCGCGGAAATGAGCGCGAGTTTTTGTTTCATACCGTGCGAATACGCCGAAATCAAATCCCCCAACCACGGCGTAAGTTCAAACCCGTCTGCATACTTTTTAATACGCTCTTCTCTAACGGATTTTTCAACGCCGTAAACGTCCGCGACAAAATTTAAGTATTGTACGCCCGTCAAATAATCGTATAAATCGGGATTATCGGGAATGTATGCAAGTTGACGTTTACACTCCACGGGAAAATTTTTCACCGATTTTCCGTCCACGAAAATATCTCCGCCGTCAAAATCTAAAATTCCTGCCACGCATTTCAAAGTCGTTGTCTTACCCGCGCCGTTGTGTCCGATAAATCCGAATATATCCCCTGCGCTTACCGTTAAACTTAAATCGTCCACCGCGCGTTTTCCGCCCTTGTAAGTCTTAGTCAAATTTTTAATTTTTAACATTCTATTTTTTTCTCCTATGGAATATTGTTTTGATATTAAAATCATATCAAACGAGAAAATTTTTGTCAAGTGATTTAATAGATTTTTTTTAGTTTTGTAAAAAAGAGCAAAAAAATGGAAAAATTTTTTTAAGGGTATTGACAAATTGCAAAAAAAAGCGTATTATAATTATAATAAGAAAACTGTTGTAATGTTGGGTTTTATAAAATTACGAAAAGGAGTTACTATGTATTGTAGGCAATGTGGAGAAAAGTTATCGTTACGGTTTTGCGAAAACGAAGGATTAATACCCTACTGTTCTAAATGCGCGGATTATATATTTCCGCAATTTTCAGTTGCGGTATCGATGG
>SVHK01000026.1 GCA_015055865.1 Clostridiales bacterium
ACGCTCTTCCGATCTGATTTTGCTCGGTATCACCGTATTGACGTCGCTTGATACGGCGAACGCGCTTGCGGATATTATCGCAAGTAAGTTTACGGAAGACAATACCGAACTTGTAGATATTAACGCTTTGCGTAAGGAAAAATTGCGCTTGTCGTTTACGAAAATGCAATCGTGCGGAAACGATTATATCTATTTTGATAATCGCGACGGCAAAATTACCTGCCCCGAATCGATTGCGGTCAACTACGTTAACCGTCATTACGGTATTGGTGGCGACGGTATCGTACTCATCGAAAACTCCGACGTTGCAGACGCAAAAATGCGCGTATTCAATCAAGACGGTACGGAAAGCGGAGTAGGTGGTAACGCAATTCGTTGCGTGGGTAAATATCTTTACGAAAAGAAAATCGTATCCAAACCCGAAATGACGATTGAAACGTTAACGGGCGTAAATAAAGTTAAGGTTTATTCTTTAAGTGGTAAAGTCACGTCGGCAAGCGTAAATCTTGGTCAAGCGGTGCTTGCGGGCGAGAAGATTCCAAGCGTATGGAAAGACGAAAAAATCGTTAAAAAGCCCGTTAAAATTGCTGGAAACGATTACGAAATTACCCTTGTAAACGTCGGTAATCCCCATTGCGTCGTATTCTGCGATAAGGTTGACGCAGTTCCCGTTAAAAAGATTGGTCCCGATTTTGAAAACAGCGAATATTTCCCTGCGCATATCAATACGGAATTTATTAGAGTCGTTAACAAAGTAACGATAAAAATGCGCGTTTGGGAACGCGGAAACGGAGAAACGTGGTCTTGCGGGACGGGCGCGGCGGCAGCGGTCGTAGCGTCGGTGCTTTGCGGATATTGTGAAAAGGACACGAACGTTACGGTTAAGCTCCGTGGCGGAGATTTGACGGTCAACTATCATTCGAACGGCGACGTTGAATTGATGGGTAGCGTAAAGACGGTATTCGAAGGTCAATTTGAAATTTAAAAAATACAACTCCCCCAAGCAAAAACTTGGGGGAGTGATAAGGAGAAAAATTTGGACGTTTTATATGAAGAATGCGCGGTAAATCAGAATGCGTCGCGAGGCGAAAAATTATATAAAATTTTGAACGTCGCTTATTACTTTTGTTTGATAGTCGCGATTGTTTCGGGAATTTCGGCTTTGATGAACGTTCCGCTGGGAACGGCTGATTCAAGCGCGGAAGGGCAACAGGCTTATGCTTTTGCCCAATCGATGTTTTTTATATCGTTATTGTTTTTTGTACCAATGACGTCGAGTACGATAGGTTTGTATCTATTAAAAAAACGGGTAAATATCAATTACGATTATACTTTCGTTACGGGAGAATTGCGCATCGTTAAAGTATTCAACGTTAATAAAAGAAAGCTCGTAACGAAAATAGCGTCGGAAAACATTTTGCAATTAGGGGACGTAGACTCTGAGAGTTTTAATCGTTTGGTTGCTGACCCGACGAATAAACAAGTAATTTGTACGCAAAACGGAACGCCGAGAACGGGGAAATTTTTCCTTTATATTCACGTTAGCGAGCCGGTGGGGAAACGTTTGTATATCCTTGAATGTCGAGAAGAATTGCTCGTAAATATTTTACATTTCGTCAAACGTGGAACTCTTGCATCAGACTACGTTATGCAAGAAAAGAAAGAGAAATAACGGTATGATTTATTTAGATAACGCCGCAACGACTAAGCCGAACGAGAATGCAATTAAGCAAGCGGAAAAATATCTTTTTGAAAATTTTTATAATCCTTCCGCTATGTATAAAGAAGGGCACGAAGTTCAAAGCGAGCTGAAAACGGCGCGCTTGAATTTGCTTTCTTGCGTGGCGAACGAATCGGATTTTGAAGTTGTTTTTACTTCCTGTGGTACGGAATCGGACAATCAAGCGATTTTTTCTTTCGCAAGACGTGGCAACGCCGTTACGACGGAAGGAGAACATTCGGCCGTTTACGCGTCTTTTCTTGAATTAAAAAATAAAGGAATTGCTCAACCGAGATTTGCGCCTTTGCTTAGCGATGGGAGAGTCGACGTGGAAAAACTCGTTCAACTCGTCGATGAAAAAACTTCTTTCGTGTCGGTTATTCACGTGAATAACGAAACGGGCGCGATTAACGACGTGAACGAGATAGCAAAGCTCGTTAAAAAGAAAAATCCACGCGTTATTTTCCATTCGGACGGCGTGCAAGCGTTTGGGAAAATCCCTTTTAGACTTTGTAAAGAGATTGATTTATATTCTGTTAGCGCGCATAAAATCGGCGGACTTAAAGGCGTCGGAGCGCTCATCAAACGCAAAAGCTTGACGCTTCCCCCGTATATTTTCGGTGGTGGTCAGGAAAACGGACGGCGTAGCGGAACGGAAAACGTTTTTGGAATTATGCAATTCGTATCGGCGACGAAAGAAAAGTTTTTGACGCTTAAAGAAGATTTTAACCGATTAGCAGAGTATAAGAAATTTTTAATCGACGGATTAGATAAATCGGTATATACCGTTTTATCGGGCGAAAATTCTACGCCGTATATCACGAGTATATCCGCCGTGGGGCTTAGAGGTGAGATTTTATTGCATATTTTAAACGATAAAGGGCTTATCGTTGGTACGGGTTCGGCGTGTTCGTCAAATTCGAAAAACCGTTTTAGTCGAGTAATTCTCGCTTGCGGTATTGACGAAAAAACGGCGGACGGAGTAATTAGAATTAGTTTTTCTTCGCAAACTACGAAAGAAGAAACGGAAAAAGCCTTGACGTTATTAAACGAATGTGGCAGAGAATTAAAAGCGAGAATGAGTTAAGATGAAAAAAGTGATTATAATCCGTTATGCGGAATTGTTTTTAAAAGGAAAAAATCGTGGCTTTTTCGAACGGGCGTTTGAAGTAAATATCAAACGCGCCTTGAAAGACGTCGACCACGAATTGATTCGTCAAAGCGGAAGATATCTTGTCGTTGGTTTTGACGAAGAATTGATAGAAGAAATCCTTGAACGCTTGAAAAAGGTGTTTGGGATTCATACTATGAGCGTGGCTTATGAAACGGAAGCGAATATGGATTCCATTTTTGCAACGGCAAAACTCGTTTGCAAAACGACGGGTTCGTTTAAAGTTGTTTCGCATAGGGGGGATAAGAAGTTCCCTTTGACTTCGATTGAAATTAGCCGTGAGTTGGGCGGACGGCTCTTGTCCGTTTATCACGATTTAACCGTTGACGTACACGAACCTTCTTTTACCGTATACGTCGATATTCGAGAAGGTGGAAAGGCGCTCGTGTTTGGAGAAATGATTGAAGGCGCGAACGGTATGCCCGTCGGTACGGCAGGACGCGGATTGCTTTTAATTTCCGGTGGAATCGATAGTCCCGTTGCAGGACATATGATGGCAAAACGTGGTATGACGCTCGATTGTTTGCATTTCCATAGCTATCCTTATACGAATATGCAAGCTAAGGAAAAAGTCGTTGATTTGGCTACGACGCTTGCTAAATATTCTTGCGGAACGAATTTATATACCGTGTCCGTTACCCATATTCAAGAAGAAATTCATAAAAAGTGTCGGCCGGAATTAATGATTACGCTTTTGCGTCGATTTATGTTTAGAATTGCCGAGCGCCACGCGCTTCAAATCAGTGCGCAATGCTTGATTACGGGCGAGAGCTTGGGGCAGGTAGCAAGTCAAACGATAGAAGGAATGACTTCGTCTAATTCCGTCGTTGAAAAATTGCCCGTACTTCGTCCGCTCGTTGGGTTTGATAAAAACGAAATTATCGAACGTTCGGTAAAAATCGGGACTTATGAAACTTCGATATTACCGTATGAAGATTGCTGTACCGTATTTTTACCCGATTTTCCTGCGATTCGTCCAAAGATAAAAGATATTTTGGCAGAAGAAAAGAAATTGGACGTAGAAGGGCTTATAAAAACGGCGTTTGAAAGTATGGAAAAAATAGAACTTTAAAATAAATCAATAGAAATAGCGTACGCTAAAAAGGTGGATTATGAATTATACTATTGAAACGTTGAAATATATTTGTAAAAATTTTTTATACGTCGTCGTATTTGCGTTTATTCCTGCGCTTTTCTTTTCTTTCACGATTAGTGAAAGCGCGGTTACGAGCGTTTTAACGAACGTGTTTAGCGGTAACCCGAAAGAAAGCTTTTGGAATATTTTCCAAACGGTTTCCATTTTTAATTTTTCGTCTTGGGAATCGGTGGTTTTTGGATTTATCGGTGTAATTGCGTGCGTATTTTGCGTGGCGATGCTTACCGCTTTTCTTGAAAAACATATGAGAATAGGGAAAAGGACGTTAAACGGATTGGTTGGAAAAGTCAACGACAACTTGATTTCGACCTGTGGTTTTATTTTGTTATGTTTAACGGTTTATGAGATTTGGTCGGTGTTGCTTTCGGCGTTGTGTTATTTCGTAATGCAAATCCCGTCCGTCGTTATTGCCTACGTTTCTTTAGGTATTATTTATATTGCTATGCACGCAGTACTGCTTTACGTTTTGTCTATTTTCTATCTTTGGTTGCCCTGTATGCAAATTACGGGCTTTAAAGCATTTGAGGCGTTGCGGTATTCTTACCAACTCGTAGCCCCCATTCAAACCAAACTCGTCGTAGGGCAAGTTGCGTTTTTATTGCTTTGTGAGGCTCTTATCGGTGCGACGGTCGTGTTGATTTCCGGTTCGATTGCTTCGTTCGTATCGGCTACGATTTTATACGCTACGATGATATTAATTTACTGTATTAGAATGTTGGTCGTTTATTTTGACCGTGCGCAAATCGAACGCGCAGACCTTAAAAAATATTATCATTAATGAATAAAAAGGAGAAAAAATTATGTTGTTTCGTAACGGCTTAAGGCTTTTTATGGAAAACTTTAAGAACGTATATAAAATTTTAATTTATAAATTTATCGTAATGCTTGTAGCGACGGCGCTTTATACGGCTTTACTTTTACCGCAAGTGATTGAAATTTTACAAAGTTCGCAAATGTCCGAATTAATTGCAAGTGTAAAAGAATTTTTGTCGGCGTTCTTT
Organism: Clostridiales bacterium; assembly: GCA_015055865.1. GTDB lineage: Bacteria > Bacillota > Clostridia > Christensenellales > Borkfalkiaceae > Scatosoma. The sequence continues at coordinate 5,049 of SVHK01000026.1, forward strand.
GACGGTAAAGCGGACGCTTTACACGCGCTTAAAGATGATATAAATCTTTCCGTAAAAGAGTTGTTGGCTTTTATTTCGTCTAAAACTTTAAAGATTTTCTTGTCCGCCTTGGGGTGTGGCGTCGTGTATTTACTTACTAGATTTACGGATACGCTTTGTTATTTCTCAATAGGCGAAATGCTTGGCGATAAAATGGAAACTTACGCGGAAACGCCGTTTTTCTCCGCATACGTAAAAAATTTAGCGCGCGGTTCGTTGTATAGTATCGTTTACGTTCCTATCGTCTTTGCGTTTGACGTAATTATTCTTGCGAGTTGTTATTTTCTCTTCTTTTATTTATTATCGTTTTTAAATTTGTTCGTTTCTTTGTTTTTATCGGTAACGTGTATTATAATCGCGAACGCTTTAAAACTTACGCTTACTTCGACTTGGTTGCCGTCAATGACTGCGGATGAATATTCTGTAAAACAAGCGATAAAAAGTTGGGGATTAGTCGATAAAAAACTTCGCGGTGGGATTTTTTCGACATATCTCGTTAGTATATATATAATCGTTATCGTTAACGTAATCGGCGCAATTGCAACGCTTGGGAGCTCGTTGATTCTCACGTTGCCTGCATCGTATTTCTTCTTTATTTGTTTACAATACGTCAATTATTACACGTTGACGGGTAAAAAATACTTCTTAACGCACGAAAGAATAGTCACCAACGAAATGCACGGCGACGAATCTTTAGCCGTTGAATTTATCGCTCAAGCATCTATAGAAGAAGTTAAGGAAAAAGAGCAAGATTCTTTCGTCCAAGAATAAGATAGTAAAGGTGGTGTAATTATGGATTATCAAAAAAATTATCAGTCTTGGTTAAACGACCAAAGACTTTTGGACGAAGCGCGCGAAGAGTTAACGGCAATTCAAAACGATGAAAAAGAAAAGGAATTCCGTTTTGGAGGCGAACTTGAATTTGGTACGGCGGGTATGCGCGGTATTATTGGATACGGTACGAATATGATGAACGTATATACCGTTATGCGCGCGACGCAAGGTTTATCAGAGTTTATTTTAACGCTCGGCGAAGACGCAAAAAAACGCGGAGTCGTTATTTCATACGACACGCGTAGAAAATCGGAAGAATTTGCAAAAGCGTCCGCTATGGTTTTGGCGAAAAACGGGATAAAGGCTTACTTATTCGACGACGTTCATCCCGTACCGATGCTTTCTTATGCGGTGAGATATTTAAAAACTATCGCAGGTATTATGATTACCGCAAGCCACAACCCCAAAGAATATAACGGTTATAAGGTTTACGGGGAAGACGGTGCGCAAATGTCGCCTGAAGATACGGCAAAAGTCGTCGATTATATCCAAAAAATCAATGATTATTTGTCTGTTGAAGGCGATGAAAAGAGTGATTTAATCGTTTCCGTCCCGAAACAACTTGACGAAGATTATATTGAAGAATTATCCAAACTTTGTTTATCGGAAAACGCCGTTAAACAATGCGGTAAGGAGTTAAAACTTGTCTATACTCCCGTACATGGTAGCGGTTTCGCGCCCGTTATGAAGATTTTGAAAAAGCTCGGCATTAACGTTACGGTCGTAGAAGAACAAACGACCAAAGATACGGAATTTTCCACGGTAAAAGTTCCAAATCCTGAGTATAAAGAAACGCTTTCAATGGGGATTGCGCTCGCTAATAAAATTGACGCAGACGTCGTTTTTGGTACCGACCCCGACTCTGATAGATTAGGTGTAGCGCTTAAAAACGAAAAGGGCGAATTCGTAGCTCTTTCGGGTAATCAAGTGGGGATTTTGTTGCTTGATTATATTTTGACGAGATTGAAAGAAGATAATCAAATGCCCACCAATGCGGCGGTCGTAAAATCTTTCGTTACGACGGGTATGGCGAAAGCGATTTGCGATGAGTTTGGCGTTACTCTTTTTGAAACGCCCGTTGGTTTTAAATTTATCGGCGAAAAAATTAAGCAATGGGAAGCGGACGGAAAATATACGTACGTCTTTGGATTTGAAGAGTCTTGCGGATATTTGCGCGGTACGCACGCAAGGGATAAGGATGCGGTCGTGGCGTCTATGCTTTGCGCAGAAATGGTTTGCTATTATACCTATATCGGTAAAACCGTTTATCAAAGATTACAAGAAATTTATGCAAAATACGGATTCGTTTTGGATAAAACGGAATCGGTGCAATATTTCGGTTTAAACGCAATGAAAGAAATGAACGGCGTTGTGGACGGTTTGAAGAGATTGAAAGTGGAAACGCTTGGCGGGTTAAAGGTTGACGCCGTTCGCGATTATAGCTTAGCAAAACGAGTTACGGCAACGGGCGAAATAGAAAGTTTGGATATTCCCAAATGTAATTGCGTTTATTACGAACTTTCGGGCGGTTCGTTCGTTTGCGTTCGTCCGTCGGGTACTGAACCTAAACTCAAGATTTATTATTCGTTGAGAGCGAAAAACGAAGAATTGGCAAGTGCGAAACTTGAAGAAATGAAAGTTGCGGTGTCCGAGTTGTTGGAAAAAGCTAAAAATTAAAAATGATATAAAACAGCCGTTACTGAAAAAGTAACGGCTGTTTTATATTTATTCCTTTACAGTTTCTAATTTTTTATTACTAACGTTCCAGGAAATCAAAATGAAAATTGCTCCGCCTGCAATCGTAACGAACGCCATTATGAGCGTGTAGGGAATTTGTCCTGCCCATAAGCGGAAACTTTCCATTAAAGGAATCGAGCTTTCAAGCAAATTGAAATAATTGGTATTGAGTAAATGCGCGCAAGTTGTAGCGAGTATAAAATACGCGGAAAAGCAAATAATCCAAGACTTTACGTATTGCTTTTTAGGGTTATAACGCTTAAAAGCAACGCCTAAAATAAAATATAAAATAACTAAATGATGAAAGAAGAAAGTGTGGAAGGTTGAATAGTTTTCAAAAATATTTTCACACGCGCTACCAATAATTCCTTTCGGCATTGCGTAAAATCCAACAACCAAATATACGCTTGCGACAAACGCGACGTTTTCCATAGTAGTTTTAAACGAATCTTTAGAAAATTCCGCTAAAGCAAACCAAAAGAAGTAGGTGCTACAAAAATGTAGGGGAATTGCCCAAAAATCATAGCCGTCCGATTTGCTAAATTCTAAAATTTGTTTAATAATTTCTCCAACAATCAAAAGAATTGTGATTATTTGAAAGGGAATATCTTGGATTTTTTTCGGTTTATCTTTAAGGAAATAATATAATAATACGGTAATTAAAATCATCGTTATTAGCGCGATGGGTAAAACGATTAATTCAGCTTTCGTGTAGGACATAATGAAACCTCTTAGGTAATACTGTTTTTATATTCGCCGGGAGTCATACCGGTATATTTTTTAAAGATAAAATTAAAGTGTGAAACGGAGTCAAAAAATAAACGGCTGGAAATGATGGCAAAAGATAAATTTCTACGAATGAGTTTTTTTGCCTCGTCGATTTTTAATTTCAAATACATTTGATAAATGCTCATACCCGTTTTCTTTTTAAAGAAAGTGCAAAGATACGTCTTCCCGTAATGTAACTTATTGCAAAGCTCGTCTAACGTAATCGTACTATAAATATGCTCGTTTAAAATACATACGATTTCGTCTTGTAAATCAGAAGAAGAAGTAATTTTTGAAATAAAAAACTCTTGCTGATGTTCTTTATTATTTGCTTTTCTTAATAAGTATATAAGCAATAATTCAAGTGAATTTTTTATTACCTGTTCTCCGCCGAGATTGGGATTGTCTTTTAATTCCAATTTGTTAAGGCTGGGGTTGAAGTCTGGAATATGAAAAGTTTCCAATGCTTCGGACATAACGTTTTGCAATAAATATTTCATTTCTTGCGGTACGGAATATTGTTTTCCTGCAAAGAATTTAATGCTTTCCGAACGACATTCGAACGAAACGATAAAAATATTCGCCTCTTTTCCTTTGCACTCAACGAAATGCGGAACGTTTGGTTCTATAAAGAAAATTTCACCTTGCTTTAATAGTACGGAGTCTTTTGCGCGATGAATAAAAAATTCGTCTTTGTCTGCGTAAATCAGTTCCCAAAAATTGTGCGATTCTTCTAAAGATACGTAATTCCTTTCGGGCTTTTGATAGTGTATCGTTACTATTTTTTGCACGTTTAAAAAGTTCGAAATTTTGTGCATATAAAATTGTTTATTTGCTGACTTTTTCATACGAACACTATTATAGCACATAAATTTTGATTTGTAAAATATTTCATGATAAAAAATTAGAGAAATATTTTGTAAAAAAAATGAAATAATTTCACTTGAAATGACGTAAATAAGTTGTATAATAAAATTGCAATAATAAGTTGCGAGAGGAAAAGGAGAATTATGAATATAAAAATGCCTGTGTTGGACAAGAACTTTTATCCTATGATAAAAGCGTTGAACGATTTTGAAACTGAAGTAAAGAAAAGCGGTAAAGAAAACGAAGTTACGCTTGTGGTGGAACGTAGTGGTGGATATAACTACGTTTATACGTATAATGCGTTTGCGGACGGCGTGAACGACGAATTAAATTTCCGTATTGCGGAACGTATGGCAAAAACCATTCTTTGGGTGGTAGGCGGTTACAAAATTTACGTATCCGGTAGTAAAGCGATTTATGAATATTTGAAAAATGCTTATACCAAGCAAGGTATTCGCGCGTTTGACGTTGAATTTATGAGCGGTGTTTACGAAAAGCCTTTTGAAGTAGTTTGGATTGAAAAGGAACAAATTCCCAAGCAAAAGAACAATTCCGTACGCGTGGGCGGTTATCTTGACGGTTGCCGTATCGGTTTCGACGCTGGCGGTTCGGATAGAAAGGTAAGCGCGGTTGTAAACGGCGAAGTTGTTTATAGCGAAGAAGTAGTTTGGAATCCGAAGGTTACGGAAGACCCGACGTATCACTACAATGAAATTTTGACGGCGATGAAGACTGCGGCGTCTAAAATGCCTACGGTTGATGCAATCGGCGTTTCGTCTGCGGGCGTTTACGTTGATAATAAAATTATGGTTGCGTCGTTGTTTATTAAGGTAGATAAGAGCAAATACGGCGATTACGTTAAGAATATGTATATCAACGTAGCAAACGAAATGAGTAGAGAATACGGCAAGCAAATCCCCTTGGAAGTAGCAAACGACGGCGACGTTACGGCTCTTGCCGGCGCGATTGATTTGAATGATAACGGCGTGCTCGGTATTGCGATGGGTACGAGTGAAGCGGTTGGTTATATCAACACCAACGGTGGTATCAACGGTTGGCTTTCGGAGCTTGCTTTTGCGCCCGTAGATTTTAACGCAGGGGCTATGCAAGACGAATGGAGCGGAGATTTCGGCGTTGGCTGTAAATATTTCTCGCAAGACGCGGTTATTAAATTAGCCGAGGCTGGCGGACATAAGTTCGCGGACGGACTTACGCCTGCTCAAAAATTGAAAGAAGTACAAGCGATGATGGATAAGGGCGATAAACTTGCTACCCAAATCTATCAAGATATTGGCGTTTATCTTGCGCATACCATTCCGTTCTATGCTAAGTTCTACGATATTAAACATATGCTTTTGCTTGGTCGCGTTATGGGCGGTAAAGGGGGGGATATTATCCTTGCAACCTGCAAAGAAGTGCTTGCAAAGGAATATCCTGAATTTGCTACTCTTGATATCGGTCTTCCCGACGAAACGAATAGACGCGTAGGACAAAGTATTGCAGCGGCGTCCTTGCCTGCTAATAATTAATTTTGCAGGGGGGTACGCTTATGAAATGTTTTAAAAACGCTATCGTTTACGTTGATGGCGAGGGACTTAAAAAGACCACCGTTTGTTTCGATGAAAAAATCAAAAAAATTTCCCGTTGCGCAATTTCCGGCGCGGAAGTGATTGAATTGCCCGAAAATGCTATCGTATTACCTGGGTTTATAGACGAACATATCCACGGCGCAGGTGGTTCAGACGCTATGGACGGAACGTTAAAAGATTTGTCTATTATCGCAAATACGGTTGCGCAAGAAGGTACGACGGGTTTTCTTGCGACGACGATGACTCAAAGCAAAGAAAATATTATAAATGCGATGAAAGCGGTAAAAGAATACCGCGAAAATAACCCTGAAGACGGCGCGAGAGTATTGGGCGTGCACTTGGAAGGACCGTTTATTTCGGCAAAGCATAAGGGCGCACAACCTTTGGAATACATCGCAGTTCCATTCGTTAAGACGTTTGAAGAATATAATACGGCAAGTGGTAACGCTATTAAAATCGTAACGCTTGCACCCGAAGTAGAAAACGCGAATGAACTCGTTTCGTATTTAACGAAAAAGGGTATCGTATCGTCGATAGGTCACTCCGACGCAGGTTATGTAAAAGTAGACGAGGCAATTGCAAACGGCGCGACGAACGTTACGCATACTTACAATGCGCAAACGGCGTTGCATCATAGGGAAATCGGTATCGTCGGTAGCGCGTTGCTCCGCGATGAATTGAATTGTGAATTGATTGCGGATACGATTCACGTTTCCGTCCCTGCGCTTAAGTTAATGGTAAAAAATAAGCCGAACGATAAATTGACCTTAATTACGGACGCAATGCGTGCAAAAGGTCTTGCGGACGGCGAAAGTGAACTTGGCGGACAAGTCGTAATCGTTAGAAACGGCGAGGCGAGATTGCAAGACGGGACTCTTGCTGGTAGCGTTTTGAAAATGAACCGTGCGATTGAAAATATGGTTAAAAAGGTAGGCGTACCTTTCACGCAAGCGGTTGATTATGCAACGATTAATCCTGCGAGAACGTTGAAAATAGACGACGAGGCAGGTAGTATTAAAGTTGGTAAGCGCGCAGATTTTGCGGTTATCGACGGCGAAACGTACGACGTGTTGTACACCATTCGTGGTGGAAAAGTCGTATATCAAAAGTAAGGTTATACACGTTATTTCCCATATTATTAAAGACGAACAGGCTTTTTCGGTTTGTTCGTCTTTAAAATTGTTGCAATATTAAAAATAAAATGGTATAATAAACTAAGAAAGTTTTATAGGGGAAGAAAAGTGAAAAAAACGACGAAAGAAAAAGTTTTTACGTTTACGATTTTAATTTTTTTGATTTTGACCCTTATTTTTGACGTTTTTAATTTTTCTATTTTAAAAAATCAAAAGGATAATTATTATCTTTCAAATATTTTAACCTTGATATGCGGTAGCATAGCCGTGGCTCTTTTAATGATAAAAGAAAAAACGGGATTATTTAAAACTCCAAAAAATTTATCGTTTTTATTGCTTGGTCTTGTAATTGCGCTCGATAATTTTCAATTCGCATCTTTTTTTGCAGGTAAAATGCAACCGATTAACGCGGAAATATTGACTTGGATATTGTTTTTTATTTCTTGTATGTTAACGGGTTTTTTTGAAGAGGGGTTGTTTCGTGGCGTAGTTTTTTCCGTTTTAGCTAGTAGGTTAGAGAAAAATAAAACGGGTCTTTTAAAAACGATAATTATTTCGTCGTTAATTTTTGGCGGAGCGCATTTGTTGAATATCTTTTCAGGTGCAAGCGTTGGAGCAACTTTGTTGCAAGCGTGTTATTCTACGCTCACAGGCGCGTTATTTGCGTTTATTTTAGTTAAAACAAAGAATATTATCTTGTGCGCTTTAACGCACGGGCTTTATAATTTTTGCGGATTATTATTCTCTGCGGAGCAAGGTTTGGGGGCAGGCGTAGTGTTTGATATACCCACGGCATTGACAATGTTTATTATTTCTTTAATTGTTTTCGTGGTTTCAATTATAGCTTTTATAAAATATACGGAAGAAGAACGGATTGAATTATACGGACGGCTTGGTTTTGGCGTAGAGGAAAAAAACTAAAAACTAAAAATTTAAAAAACTTTAAATTATAAAACAAAAATCATTGACAAAACCCAAAAGAAGTTATATAATAGTAATGCTTTTGGGGATATGGCTCAGTTGGTAGAGCGCCTCGTTCGCAACGAGGAGGCCAGCGGTTCGAATCCGCTTATCTCCACCAATAAGACGGTTTTTATGCAAAAAAATGTATATAAACCGTCTTTTTTATAAAAAAATACAGTATTTTTTGTTCTAAAATGTATAATCAGTCGCGTTTGGGGACTGATTTGGGGACTAAATTAGTCCCCAAATTTTAGGAAAAGGTAAGGTGGTTAAATGGGTTTGTTTAAAAAGATTAAAAATTGTATTACTGATAATTTTTCTTCGCATAAGCCGTATTATACAAAGGAAGGGTATAAACAGGTATATCGTCCGGGTAGTCCTTCAGCCCGTAAAAATGGTTATGCGCCCGAGCATCGTTATAATTATGAATCAAAATATGGACCTGTTTCAAGGGGTCACGTTGTTCATCATATAAATGGAAATAAACGAGATAATCGTGTAAGTAATTTAAAAGATATGCGTAAAAATGAACACGATAGACATCACGGTTTCTTTTGGTATGATTAATTAATAAAGATAACGTTATCGATTTGTTTGAAGTGCAAGACATTTTCTCTTTAGTGCTTAGCGTGACGATAGGCGGGATTTTTGGGGAACTTTTACATATTGAAGACGGTTTAAATACTTTTGGCACTTTTTTGCAAAAGAAAATGACGACAGACCGCTATGACGAGAACGGTAATTTGCTTACTAATACGTTTGGAAAAGGGTTTATCAACGGAACAATTTTGTTCTGCGTTGACGCCCAAGTGATTTTCGGTAGTATTGTCGCGGGAATGGGGCAACACGAGGTCTTATTGATAAAATCCGTTTTAGACGGAACGATAGCCTTGTTTTTGGCAATGAAATTAGGTTACGGCGTTATGCTTTCTTCTATTCTGGTATTCGTTTTTCAGGCATTATTCGCTTTACCTGCAGGAATTTTGTCGACGTATATAACGGAATCGTTTATAGCGCAACTTACGGCGATTGGTGGCGTTTTTATGCTTTGTATCGGGTTTAACCTTTTGGAAATCAAAAAAATTAAAACCGCAAATTTTTTGCCAGCGCTGTTAGGGGCTTTAGTGATGTTTTTTATTTAAGTTATAAACGTAAAGGAGCAAAGAGATAAAATGTTAACAAATTTTCACACGCATACAACGTTTAGCGATGGTAAAAATACTCCTGAAGAAGTTGTTTTGACGGCTTTAGAGCAAGGATTTTGTTCAATTGGTTTTTCTGATCACGCCTATACGCCTTATGATACTTCTTATTGTATGAAGAACGAACAAAGCTATATAAAAGAGATACGCCGATTGCAGGAAAAGTACAAAAAAGAAATAGAGATATATCTTGGCGTTGAAGAGGATAGCCATTTCTTAGTGAATAGGGAGAACTTTGATTATATTATAGGGTCTTGCCATTACGCAAAAAAAGGAGAAAAATATTGCGCTATTGATTCTAATGTTGATTCTTTTTTGGATTGTTTGGCTTTTTTTAATAACGATGAAATGGCGTTTGCTGAATATTATTTTCAGCATTTTTGCGACTATATTTTAAAAAGAAAACCTGATATTATAGGTCATTTCGATTTAATTACTAAGTTTGAAGAAAAAGGCGAAGGTCGATATTTGAAAAACTCTCGCTACTTGGATTTGGCGGAAAAGTATTGTTTGGAAGCGTTGAAATCGGGAAGTATTTTTGAAATTAATACAGGCTTGGTTACGCGGGGATACCGTTCTTCCTTTTGTCCGCACGAAAGACTATTGTATTTAATTTATAAAAACGGAGGAAAAATAACGATTTCTTCGGATTCACATGAAATAAAGACTTTGCAAGGTTGTTTTGACGAAGCGAAAGCGATGTTAAAAGAGATAGGTTTTCAATATGTTTATCTTTTAAAAAATGGAGAATGGACAAAGAATTATATTTAATAATAAGAAAGATAGTAATACGTAAGTATTTGTTTTTTTCTTAGATTAAGAATAAAAAGCTTAAAAGTAAGGTAATGCTTTATGGAAATTTTAAAGTTGTATCCTATGTGTAAAGACTATATTTGGGGCGGGAATAAGTTAAAAGAAAAATATGGTAAGGAAATTGAGCAAACCCCGTGCGCTGAAAGTTGGGAGTTGTCTTTTCATAAAGACGGTTTAACGCGACTCGTAGATGGAAAAACGCTTGCGGAAAGAGTAACGGAAAAAGAAGTTGGGGAAAACGCAAAAGCGTTCCCTTTCTTCCCCGTGTTGATTAAATTTATAGATGCGCAACAAAATTTATCTATACAAGTACATCCGTCGGATGAATATGCTTTAACGCACGAAAACTCTTACGGAAAAACGGAAATGTGGTATATTATAGAAGCGGAAGAAGGCGCAGGGATATATCTTGGCTTTAATCGTGACGTGACGAAAGAAGAATTCGAACAAGCGATAAAAGAAAATTGCTTGATGGAACTGCTTAACTTCTATGAAGTGAAAGCTGGGGAGTGTTATTTTATTCCTTCGGGAACAATTCACGCAATAGGGAAAGGTTGCTTGATTTACGAGATACAACAAAATAGCAACTTAACCTATCGCGTATATGATTATGGGCGTAAAGATAAAAACGGGAAAGAAAGAGAATTGCATATCGACAAGGCGTTAGAAGTAACGAACTTACATAAATTTGAGCCGATAACGTTTGAAGATTGTCTTGGGAAATGTGAATATTTTACTGTTCAAAAATACGATATAAAAGGCGAAAAAGATTTCTTTGCCGAGCAAGAATCGTTTCAATGTGTTACGTGTACAAAAGGTAGCGGTTTTATTGAAGATATGGAAATTAAGCAAGGGGACAGTTATTTTATTCCTGCAAGTTTTGGAAAGTATCAAATAAAAGGAAAACTCGAAATTGTTTTAACAAAAATATAAAAATTAAAACGCAAAAGAAACGTGGATTTTTTTGATTACAAAATCCCTTATTTTATGGATTGAATCATAAAATTAATATAAAATTGAATTGGTGAATAATTTCCAAAAACTTTATAAATAAAAAAATTTAATGATGGGTTTTTATATTCAAATTCCTTAAAATCAACCAAAAACAGGTAATTGTGCGAAGACCTTGCATAATTACCTGTTTTTATATCAAAAATTAGCTTTTACTTTAGAGCTACTAACCGGATTTGTAAGGAGCAAAGCGACGGAATAGCGAGCCTGTCGAGCGTCCTTATGGTGACCTTGGTCATCGGTGTAAATAAAACAAAAAAGAAGTTAACTTTAGTCAACTTCTTTCTTTGGAGCTACTAACCGGATTTGAACCGGTGACCTCGTCCTTACCAAGGACGCGCTCTACCAACTGAGCCATAGCAGCATTAAACTTTACTATGATATTATAGTTAAAAACGATAGTATTGTCAAGCCTAATTTGCTGTTTTTTCAAAAAAATTTAAAAAATTGAAGAAAAAATTAGTATTTTTGTAAATTTGAAAGAACTCAAATATTTTAATTGTTTATCAAAAATGATTTAAAAAATATATCTATAAAAAATTTATCTTTTTATAATTTAGAATATTGCTTTTTTAATAAAAGTATGATAAAATATTTTTATTGTAATTATTGGAGAAAAGTTATGCAACTGCTAAAAAGATTTTTTGGTTATTATAAACCGCATAAAAAAATGTTCTTTTTCGATTTAGTATGTTCCTTTTTGATTTCAGTTTGTAATATGTTTTATCCAATGATAGCAAGGAATATTATGAACGATTACGTGCCTAATGAAAATTTACGGCTTTTAATCGTTTGGGCGGTAGTTTTGGCGTTGATCTACGCTTTAAAATCAGTGCTTACCTTTATCGTAGGGTATTGGGGGCACGTTTTGGGGGTAAGGATTCAAGGTGATATGCGCAAGGACTTGTTTCGACATATTGAAACTTTACCGTTCTCTTTCTTTGATGAAAATAAAACGGGTAACGTTATGTCACGAATCGTAAATGATTTGTTTGAAGTATCCGAGCTTGCGCATCACGGGCCGGAAGACGTTTTCAATTCTTTTATTTCGATTATTGGTGCGCTGATAATGTTATCGTTTATTAGTCCTTGTCTTTCCTTAATCGTAATTGTTTACGTTCCGTTTATGATATTTTTTGCGTCAAAAGCGAGAAAGAGAATGAACGTAGCTTTTGACGAATCTCGTAAGAAAGTGGCTGAATTAAATGCGGAAATTGAATCTTCGGTTTCCGGCGTGCGTATTACCAAAGCGTACAACGCTGAAAAGATTGAAAGAGTTAAATTTGATGGCGTAAACGAGCGTTTTAAATCTGCGAGAAAACAGGCGTATAGGGCTATGGGCGGATTTCACGCCGGAATGACGGCTTTTAACGATTTTTTGTATCTTATTGCCTTGGTTTCAGGTGGTTTGTTGTTTTATTATAAAGTAATTAGCGGACCCGATTTTACGGCGTTTATCCTTTATATTACGATGCTTTTAACGCCTATTCGGACTTTGGTGGCGCTCTTTGAGCAAATTCAAGACGGCATGACGGGTTTTAAACGTTTTTGCTCTTTAATGGATACTCCGTCCGAATATCAACCGAAAAATCCCGTTAACGTCGAGCTTGACGGGGACGTCACGTTCGAGAACGTAACGTTCGGATATAAAAATAGCGAAAATAAAGGCGCGGACGTTTTAAGAGGGATTAGCTTTAAAATAGAAAAGGGTAAAACGATTGCGCTCGTGGGCTCTTCCGGTGGTGGTAAGACGACGATTTGTCACTTGTTACCAAGATTTTATCTTCGAGATGGTGGGCGTATTTTGATTGGCGATACGGATATAAACGACGTAAGTACCGAACTTTTGAGAGAAAAAATAGCCGTTGTATCTCAAGACGTATTCTTGTTTGCGGGAACGATTCGCGATAATATTTTGTACGGTTCTCCCGAAAAATCGGAAGCAGAAATGATCCTTGCGGCAAAGCGAGCGAATATTCATGATTTCGTTCAGACCCTGCCGAACGGTTACGATACGGAAGTAGGTGAACGTGGCGTAAAACTTTCGGGGGGACAAAAACAGAGAGTTTCTATTGCAAGAGCATTTTTGAAAAATCCGCCTATTTTGATTTTGGACGAGGCGACTAGTGCCTTGGACAATATGACGGAAATGCAAATTCAAAGCGCGCTTTCTCAGCTTTCTGAAGGAAGAACGACTCTTGTGGTTGCGCATAGACTTTCTACCGTAAAAAACGCCGACCAAATTCTCGTTGTTGCCGACGGCGTTGTAACCGAACGAGGTACGCACGAAGAGTTATTGGAAAAAGGTGGGGCATACGAAGAATTGTATCGTTATCAATTTAAAGACGCGGGAGAGCAATAATGAACGAAGAAATAAAAAAACAAACGAAACAATGGGCGAGTGATTTAATTTTAGCGATATTTGCAGGTTTAATCGTCGCAGTAGCGTATTTTTTCTTTCAAAACAGTAACGGCTTTGCGCCCGGTGGTGTGGGTGGTTTAGCGACGATGACCTATCATTTAATCGGTATGAAATTCCCTTGGTGGATATTGATGTTAATTTTCAATATGCCTATTTTCATACTCGTTAGCGTTTACGTAAACCGTCGGTTAGGTTTAATTTTAATCGTGTATATGCTTGCGCAAACGTTGGGTACGGCTTTTTTTGAGTTTATTGGGTTGACTCCATATTGTAAAGAGTGCAATGGAGAAGATTTTGAAATTGTTTTCGCTTGTATTGCAACGGGGGTGATTTCAGGGATAGGATTTTCTTTAATGTTGCGTCGTTTCGGAGCAAGTGGCGGTACGTACGCTATTTCAGCGTTGATAAAGAAAAAAAAGCCTGAAACGAACGTAGCTTACGTTGCCTTTATTTTGGACGCAAGCGTCGTGTTTATCGCGTTTTTCGTTTACGGTATGAAAGTAACGCCCGTTATTTGTACGTTACTCAACTTATTTATTGCGAACGTAGTTGTTGATAATATCTTGTCGGGGCTTCGCAACGGTTATAAATTTGAGATTGTAACGAATACCCCCGAAGAACTTTCGAAAGAACTTCTTGAACAACTCGGTCACGGGGTTACGGAAATTCGAGTGCTTGGTATGTATTCGCATACTGAAAAATATATGCTCGTTTGTATCGTACGAAAACGTCAAATTGGCGCGATGATGAAAATTATACAAAAATACCCCGGTTCTTTTGCAAGTTTTGCGAAAGTAAACGAAGTGTTCGGTCGCTTTAAACAGTAATGAAAAGCTCCGCGTTTGATTTAAAAACGCGGAGTTTTCTAATTTATTTCGTTTTTGTTTTTTTATTAAAAAACCAAATCAAAAAGTAAACGATGGAAATAATAATTAATAATACGGCAATAAATTGAGAGGGGGTAAAATAAGGTATTGGAGAATTACCGCGATAATCGTCGCGAGCAAATTCAATTAAAAATCGCCAAATTCCGTAAGCAAAACAATAGGTTGGCATAAGCGGAATATTGATTTTTCTTTTAAAAAATACCCAAAGCAAAAAAGCGGAAAGCAGGATTAAAAATGCTGATTCGAATAGTTGTACGGGTACGACTGTTTCCCAACCGTTTCGTGTGAACATATTTACGCCAAACCATGCGTCGGTTTTTGCGCCGTGACAACAGCCTGCAAAAAAACATCCGATTCTACCAATTGCGTGCGCCAAAGGGATGCAACAGGCGGAAATATCAAGCATATCAAAAATTTTCCTTTTTTCTTCACCTGAATTTTCTTTTTTTAAAAAAAACTTTCCGCCGATAAACCAAACGAGTAAAAAGGTGATTGCGCCACCGATAAAACCGCCGTAAAAGGTCATACCCGTCGTTGTGGAAAGGGTAAACACGCCTTTTGCAAGATAATTATAAAAGGCTTGGAATAGTATCGCAGAACTAAAGCCTAATACTACGCTTAATAAAATGGCGACGATAACAAGTTTTTGTAAAACTATGGAAAACTCGCGTTTTTGCATTAATTTATCGCATAAAAGCATCGCGACGACGATTGCAATAATAAGCGAGATATCGTATAGATTTAAACCAAATAAAATCGGGTAAGGATACATAAAAACTCTCCTAAATTGTTGTTGATTGGTCTAATTTTCTTATAAATATAATAACATAAAAACAGTTAAACTGTCAAGAAAATTAAAAAAATTTCTTTAAAGGCTGAAAAATAGATGCAAAATTTTTTAAACCGTGCTATAATACTTATGATTTGAGTTTGTTATACGGTCGCGGTGTCTTGAAAAAGACAATGAGGAAAGTCCGAGCAGCGCAGGACGGAGTGCCTGATAACGTCAGGTGAAGGTGACTTTAAGGATAGTGCAACAGAAATAAACCGCCGAAATTTTTCGGTAAGGATGGAAAGGCGAGGTAAGAGCTCACCGATATCTTGGTAACAAGGTATGCCATGTAAACCCCACTTGCTGCAAGATTGGGTATTCGTCAAAATGGGTTGTCCGCCCGACGGATACCGTGAATATCGCTTGAGCTTATCGGTGACGGTAAGCCTAGATAGATGACCGTACACGACAGAACTCGGCTTACAGACAAACTCAAATCATTTTTACGTAACGTAAAAACTACCCGATTCAATCGGGTAGTTTTTCATTAAGCAAAATAAGTTAATCTAAATTTATGCCGTTGTCGTCAATGGAAATTTTCGTTTGATAAAAAGCGGAAAGTCCATTAACGAGTTCGACATAATCGCTCTTTGCAAATGATTCGCAAGCCGAGTGCATCGCAAGTTGCGGTAAACCGACGTCCGCGCCGAGCATTCCAACTCTGGAAATAAAACTTCTACCAAGCGTGCTACCGCACGGCATATCAGAGCGAGAGAAAAACGTTTGATATTTAACGTTCGCTTTATCGAAAACCGCTTTTACGACGGCGGAAGAAGTCGCGTCGGTAACGTAGGATAAGTTGGCATTGTATTTAATGGCAACACCACCGCCAAGCGCCGTGCGATTGGTAGGGTCGTGTTTTTCGGGGTGGTTAGGATGTACCGCGTGCGCAACGTCTAAAGACAATAAGAAAGATTTTGCGAGCGCTTGAAAATATTCTTCTTCCGTTTTGCCTAAAGCGTAAGATATGCGTTTCAAGGTGTTTTCTAAAAAGTCGCCGGCGGAGCCTTGCGCGGATTGGTTTCCGATTTCTTCGTTGTCAAGGCAAGCCGAAATACAAATCCCGTCGGAGTTTTGGTTGAGCAAAGCCGTCAAAGACGAATAAACGCTTGATAAATTATCGATTCTAGGGGAGGCGATAAATTCGTTGTTGACGCCAAATTCGTACGCTTTTTGGTCGTTTACAAGGTATAAATCGTAAGAGTAAACTTTTTTATCGGTAAGCGTTTCAATAAAATTCGTCGTTTGGTTTGCAAAGGAGAATAAAGGACACGTATCGACTTGCGCGTTTAAAGGCGCGCCATCGTTTACCGTGCGGTTCATATGAATAGCAAGCGACGGAATGGTTAAAGTATAGTCGCTTACGATTGTTTCGTTACAAATTTTATCGTCTGTTTCTGTTACGATTCGACCTGCAATTTTCAAAGGTCTGTCAAGGAAAGAATATAAAATACCTCCACCGTATTTTTCGACGTTGAGTTTTGCGTAATTTTCGCATTTTATAATAGGATTTTCTTTGATTTTTAATGCGGGGGAATCGTTGTGCGACGCAACGATTTTAAAAGAAAAATCTTTTAAGTCGCCTACGGTAAAAGCGATTAACGCGGAGTTGGCGCGTTCAATAAAATATTTTCCGTTTCGTTTCAATTCCCAATTTTTACGCTCGGATAAAGCGGAAAAACCGTTTTGTATTAAAAGTTTTTTAGCGTTTTCAACTGCGTGAAACGCGGTATAGGAAGTATTTAAAAATTCAATAAGTTCGGTGGTCATAAATAAAGTCCAAAATCCTAAATATTTTTCTAAATTGTAACATTTTTTAATGATTTTCGTCAAGGAAATATCGGTTAAAATAAAAAATTGTTTTAATTTTCACGAAACGCATTTATATTTTTCACAAAAATATATTAAAATAAAATCGTTTAAAGTGGTAAATTGTTCCAAAAAACTGTTAAACGCTTGACAATAATTAAAAATATACTTATAATATCGGTAGGGAAACAAAGGAGAGAATATGACTGTAGATAAAGAAAAAATAATAAAAAGCGAAAATGAATTTTATCTTGGGAAAATATTTGCAATGCTTAAAAAAATGGAGAAAATTGCCATTGCAAATAAATCTGCTAAGCTTGGGGATACGGAACTTCGATTAATTAGTGAAATAGTTTTTTCGAATTATAAAGGCGAACGCTTAATTTCCACTCAATTAGCTAAAAAACTGGACGTTACCCGTTCTGCGGTGTCGCAAATCGTTAAAAAATTAGAAAAAGACGGCGTTATTAAGAGGGTACCGGACGAGATAGATAAAAAAATCGCCTATATTGAATTGACGGAAAAC
>SVHK01000027.1 GCA_015055865.1 Clostridiales bacterium
CCCAACGGGACTCGAACCCATGTTACCACCGTGAAAGGGTGGTGTCTTAACCGCTTGACCATGGGGCCATTTATATTCAACGAAATTTCCGTTTGTTTGTAATGGTAGCGGCGATGAGATTCGAACTTATGACCTATCGGGTATGAACCGATCGCTCTAACCAACTAAGCTACGCCGCCATTTGGTTGCGGAGGCAGGATTCGAACTTGCGACCTTCGGGTTATGAGCCCGACGAGCTACCTAGCTGCTCCACTCCGCGATATTGTTTGCTTTTCGAATGCCAACAAGTCGTTACCACCCAAAGAGCTTTTCTATAATACTAAAAACAAAATCATTTGTCAACTGTTTTTTGCTAAAAAAATTAAAAAAGATTGGATTTTTTAAAAAAAGTTTTATGTTTTTTTCGTTATTAAAGAAATTTCTTTCTTCATAACGTTTTTTAAGCGAAAAATACTTTACAATAATTACCTTTTCGTATATAATATATATGTTGTATTATGCCGTTTTTTATTTTACGGCGTCTTTTTAGAGGTTTAATATGAAAATTTCCCAAAATTGGTCGGATTATTCCATCATCGCTACGGGCGACGGTTATAAATTGGAAAGATGGAAAGACGTTTATTTGCTCCGTCCCGATCCGCAAGTTATTTGGGCGTCGAGCATTGATTTATTTTCCTATCCCAAACTCAACGCGTACTATAAACGTAGTGAAAAAGGGGGAGGGGGTTGGAAAATTTTAAAACCCATTCCCGACGAATGGACGATAGATTATAACAAACTTTCTCTTTCTTTTAAGATTAAACCGATGGGTTTTAAACACACGGGGCTTTTTCCCGAGCAAGCGGTAAATTGGGAAAAGATGACAGAGCTTATTAAGAATGCGAATAGACCGATTAAAGTGCTCAATCTTTTCGCTTACACGGGTGGCGCTACGGTTGCGTGCGCAAAGGCGGGCGCGCAGGTTACGCACGTGGACGCGGCGAAAGGTATGGTAGAACGCGCAGGCGAAAACGCTCGGCTTTCGGGGATTAACACGGGTATAAGATATATCGTTGACGACTGTTTGAAATTCGTGCAAAGAGAAATTCGGCGCGGAAACAAATATGACGCGATTATTATGGACCCCCCTTCGTACGGTCGTGGCCCGAACGGGGAAATGTGGAAGATTGAAAACGATTTGTATAAATTCGTACAACTTTGTACGCAAGTTTTATCGGACAACCCCTTGTTCGTGTTGATTAATAGTTACACGACGGGTTTGCAACCGATGGTGCTTAAAAATATTCTTGAATTGACGATGAAAGGTTTTGCTGGGAAAGCAGAGGCTTATGAGGTAGGGATAAAAACGGAAGAAGGGATTTCGTTGCCCTGTGGCGCAGGAGGTATGTTTATCAATGAGTGAAGAAATTAAAATGGAGAACGAAAAATACACTCCGAAATTCAATATTTTATACGAAGACAATCATATTATCGTCGTTTTAAAAGAGCAAATGGTTGCTTGTTGTCCCGACGAAAGCAAAGACGAGAATTTGCTCGATATGATTAAAGAATACGTAAAAATTACCTATAATAAGCCCGGTAACGTGTACGTTGGGCTCGTGCATCGGTTGGATAGACCGACTGGTGGCGTAATGGTTTACGCGAAAACTTCTAAAGCTGCAGGTCGGCTTGGCGACGGTATGCAAGCAGGAGATTTTGAAAAGAAATATTTGACCGTCGTTTGCGGTAATCTTGACGGAGAACGGGGCACTCTTACCAACTATTTAAGAAAAAATACCGTTAATAATATGGTATATATTTGTACTCCCACGGAAGACGGCGCTAAGTTTGCTGAATTGGATTACAAAGTACTTGAAAGAGTGGAGAAATACACGCTTGCAGAAGTTAGATTGCACACGGGTAGGACGCATCAAATCCGCGTGCAAATGGCGGGGGTATCGCATCCGGTTTTCGGGGATATGCGCTACGGCGGAGCGTTGGCGAAAAAGGGCAAGTTGGCACTTTGGGCGTATTCGTTGTCTTTTACGCATCCCGTAACCAAAGAGCGTATGAAGTTTATGGCGTATCCGCCTGAATCGCAAACGCCTTGGAAAGATTTTAAATTTAACGAGCTTACGCCCGTAAAACAATAAAAAATTTTGAAAATTAGTGAAAATTGCGTAAAAAAATTCGAATTTGATAAAAAATACGGAAATTAAGATGAAATGCGTTTGACAAAAGACGCGTTTCAGTGTAAAATAATTAGGTACGATTGTCGTAATTTACTTACGAAATTAAAAACGAGGCTTTCTCATGATTAAAAAACAAAGAAACAAAATTTTAACTTTATTGGTTGCAGGCGCAATCGGAACGGCGGCGCTCGGTGGAGTGGCTATGGCAAACGGAGTAGCGGTTGACGCTGCGGAAACGTATTCTATGTCCACGGTATTCTCGACTTCTTCAGCGACTTTGAAGAAGAACGGCGACGGAGAAACCGGCGCTCTCAAGATGGAAATCAAAGACGCTGGTAGAGTAAGCTATACTCGCGACCTTGCGTTGAAATGGTTCGTAAAAGAAGAAAATTCGCCCGTAACGGCGAAATATATGTCGCTTAGCTTTACGCTTGCCGATACGAATTTCGAGAAGGTAACGCTTGCGTTTGATACGGAATCGCTTACGGCAACGAAAGACGGTAAGTCTACGCACGAAGTAACGTTTACGAACGACGGTACGACGGTAAAAGTGAAGGTTGGCGATGGGGACGAAACGGAAGTCGTTGCTCCGACTGAAAAATTCACGCTTACGTTAAGCGAAGGTGCTTCGAGTGAAGAATTTTTCGCTACCCTTTCTCAAACCGCTACGGTTGCTACGGGTAGCTTTACGAATATTGGTTCTAATTTCGCTGAATGGGATTCGAGCAAAGAAATGTCTTCTTTCGTCGTTAAGGCGGAAACGGACGGTGAAAAAGTTGCTTCCGTGCTCCTTCACGAAATTAACGGTCAATCCCTTGAATTAAACAAGGATAACAAGTTTACCGACGATACCGCGCCCGTGCTCGTCGTAAACGAAGATATCGACGGTTTCGTGCTTGGTACGGCGTTCGCGCTCGATTACGAAGTAATTGACGTTCTCGATAGAACGGTTACCAAAACCTTGAAATATTATCAATACGACCCCGATGAAGCGAGAGAAGCAAAGAACGAATACGACGAATCGACGGCAACGGATAAGGTAATGAAAGCACCTGAATATAAGTCGCTTTCTACGACGACCTATTTCCTTGAAACGAATTATACGACGTCGGACGACAAATTGACTTCCGTTTATAAGACGACTGGCGGTACGGAATACGTATCTATTCAGTTCACATTGACGGACGATGGTAATACGGAAGCCGTTTATTATCTTGATTGGTATCTTGGCGCTGAAGCGGAAACGATTGATACGTCGGTATTTAGCGCGGTAGAAGGATATACCGATATCGGTTACGTAGGCGTTTACGACAACGATGAAGAAGGCGCGAAATACACCTGCGTTAAAAACGAAGGTAGCACGAGCGGTGACGAAACGGTAGATACGGAAAACGTGGCTTATACCGAGTTCGTTGACGCGCTTAAAGAAATTGAAGACGACGGACTCTCTGCTGGTGAAGGTTCTTATTTGTATTTGCCTTCCTTGAAGTATTTAATTACCGATAACGGTGGTTATAGCAATCTTAAATTTACGATTAGCTACAAATCGACTTCGAATAACACGGCAAAGACTTCTTCAAGCTTGTCTTCTTCGGCGTTGAAGTTGGAAGTAACGCAAGCGGGTGTTTACGAATTTAAAGTTTTTGCAGTTGATAAAGCTGGTAATAATATGAAATATTACGATGCCGAAAAGGAAGAAATCGTTGACGTAACGAGTTCTAACGTTTGGGACATCGACGCAATTCCTTCTTTCTCTATTAAAGTAGCGAATAACGGTATTAAAGTAGAAGAAGGTACGAGCAAGAAAGATTCGGAAGTTATTTACGGTGATTACGATTTATCCGACTTCGACGTAGTTGGACCTGCATCTGCGATTAGCGAATATAAGCTTTTCTACGTTGACCAATCGAAAGTTTCCGGTATTACGACGAGCAAGCTTACGGGGATTACCTACGGTACGCTTGCAAGCGTTGCGAAGAATTTGAAAGAAACGGCAACGGAACGTGGTGTTGACCTTTATAAATTAGCGTATGCAACGGAATTAAAGACGGCAATCGGCGGTGAAGTTACGGTTGAGCAAATTCTTGATGCGCTCGTTGAAATTAAGGAATTTAACGATAAGATTAAGGAAGAAGACCATCCGGATGATTGGGCAAATTCCGATAATGCGTATCAATGGGATGCAACCGCAAAAACCTTTGTTCCGCAAAAGATGGGTAATTACCTTATTATCGCTTGCTTCACCGACCCTGATATAGTAGCTTACGATGCAGGCGCATATAAGTTGATTACCGTTCAATCTGAAGAAGACGTTATTTACGGTGAAACGGAATGGCTTAAAAATAATATGGTGTCGGTTATCCTTTTCGGTATCGCAGGTTTAATGCTTATTCTTATCATTATTCTTCTCGTTGTGAAACCTTCTGACGAAACGCTTGAAGATATCGACGGCGCAAGCAAAAAGGAAAAGAAAGAAAAGAAAACCAAAAAAGCGGACGAAAAAGTTTTAGAAGAACTTGACGTCAACGAAAAATAATTGAAAATTAGAAACCGTCGCGCGAAAGTGTGGCGGTTTCGTTTGTAAAAGGCGGTAGCGCTTAATGAAATTAACTTGTTTTGAAAAAACAACTTTAAAAGATTTTACTGATAATAATTATGCACAGGGCTCGTTTTTTTGGAACTATTTGCTGAAAAATAAGGAAATTAAAGTAAACGGAAAAAAAGTCGGAGAAAACGTCGAATTGCAGGCGGGCGATGAAATCATCTATTATTTGACGAAAAAACAAGAAAAAAAACCAGCTTTTTATATCGTTTACCAGGATGAAAATATTTTGGTTGTGGATAAAGAAAGCGGGGTTAATTCCGAAGCGATTTTTGCGCACTTGAAAAGGCAAAGAGAATGCTATTTTATCCATCGCTTAGATAGAAATACCAAAGGGTTGCTCGTCTTTGCGTTAAACGAGAGAGCGGAAAGAGAGCTATTAATTTCTTTTAAAGAACGTTTAGCGCAAAAGGTTTATTACGCTTTATGTTTTGGGGATTTTACTAAAAAAAGAGAAGTTTTGACGGCGTATTTAAAGAAAGAATCGCAAAAATCTTTGGTTAAAATCTTTGCCGAGCAAAGACCGAATACGGAAAAAATCATAACCGAATACGAAACGCTGGATAAAAACGGCGAAATGACGAAAGTAAAAGTATGGTTGCATACGGGAAAGACTCATCAAATTCGCGCGCATTTGGCGTTTATTGGTTGTCCTATCGTTGGGGATATGAAGTACGGTTTACAGGATAAAAACAAGCAGTATTCCGTTTCCAGACAACAGCTTCTTTCGTATTCTCTAACCTTAAACGGGTTAAAAGAATTGGAATATTTAAACGGGAAAGAATTTCTCTCAAACTTCGAATTGAATATTTAAAGGAGAACACGCGTCGAAGAGTCGGCGCGCGTTTTTTTGCAATTTTTACGCGTGCGCGTACATATAATTATATAGGTTATTGAAAGAAAACGAAAATTTTTGTAAAAACTCATTCAAACACTTTCAAAAAAACAAAAAATATGTTACAATAAGGTGGTATGTATTGAAAGATTTAATCGAGCTTTTGACAAACGCAAGAATAAACGTTCACTATGAACGAGATTTCAACCTTTCAAAAAAGTCAACAATCGGGATAGGCGGAAGGGCAAAAATAGCGTTTTTTCCAAAAAAATTAAAAGAGTTTATTGCTCTTGCGGATTGTTTATTCGACGAAGATATTCCTTTCTTAATACTTGGAAATGCTAGCAACGTATTGTTGCCCGATGAAGAATTGGATAAACCGATTATTTTTACGACTAACTTGACGTCGATTGAGTTTTTAAACGGAGTGTTCGTAGAAGCCGGCGTAAGTTCGAACGCATTTTTAAAAGAATGCGAAAAGTATGGTAAAACGGGCGCTGAGTTTTTGGCTGGAATTCCTTGTACGATAGGTGGCGCGACGTATATGAACGCAGGCGCTGGGGGGAAATATATTTCCGATATCGTTAAGCGAGTACTTATTTACAAACGCAAAAAACTTTTTCTCGTACCGAAAAACGCTTGCGAATACTCTTATAAAAAGAGCTCGTTTATGGATACGGACGAAGTGATTTTAGGCGTAGAGTTGGAGCTTGAAAACGCAACCAGCGACGAAGTGATTGAAAATAGGAAAAACGTGTTGAAAAGCCGAGAAGGATTGCCTAAAGGGAAAAGCTTGGGCTGTATTTTTAAAAATCCGCTTGGGGATTATGCCGGCAGGTTAATTGAAGGCGCTGGTTTAAAAGGGTTGCGTGTAGGCGGAGCGGTCGTGTCAAACGTGCACGCGAATTTTATTATCAACGATTCCGGCGCGACGGCAAAAGACGTTAAGCAATTAATTTCACTTGTGAAAAATGCGGTTTTTGCGCAATATAAGATAAACTTGGAAGAAGAAATACGAATTTTTTAATACGTTGAAAGGAGCGAAAGATGATATTAACGGCGGATTACCACACCCATAGTCCTTATTCACACGGCAAGAATACCATAGACGAAAACGTTTTATCAGCAAAACAAAAGGGTTTAAGTCAAATAGCGATAACCGACCACGGTTTTGCACACATGGTTTTTCCCTTGCATAGAAAAGAAGTGGGGAAGTATAGAGCAGAGTGTGAAAGTGCATCTAAAAAGCACGGAGTAAGCGTGCTCGTTGGGGTTGAAACGAATATTTTAAGCGTAAGCGGTAACGTTGATTTTAGGCCTACCGATTACGAGAATTTCGACGTTTTTCTTTGTGGAACGCATATATGCGTATGGTGTGAGCCTTTTTTTGATTTATTCCGTTTTTGCGCCAAAAATTACGCGGTTGAAAAATTGCATTTAAAAAAATCCAAACGTTTGATTGAGATGAATACGACTGCTTACGTAAATACAATCAAGAACAATCCGATTGATATTTTAACGCACGTAAACTATTTATGTAAGTGCAATTCCTTAGAAGTGGCGAAAGCTGCAGCGGATTACGGCACGTATTTGGAATTAAGCGCAAAAAAACCGCATTTTACGGACGACGAATTAATGGATATGGTTCAAAAAACCTCCGTACGCTTCGTAATCAATTCGGACGCGCATTCCGCCAATAGAATAGGGGATTCAGCTCTTGCTGAAACGCAATTAAAACGGCTTAATTTTCCGATGGATAGAATTGATAATATTGACGGAAGATTACCTACTTTCCGCTTTGCGGAATATAAAAAACAATTGTAAAACAATATGAATTTTACTTCGGACGTAAAAAGAGAAATTATCGCTAAAAATATGAAATCGCGCCGAAAAAAAGAGCGTGAAGAAATAGCCGAATTGAAAAAGATTTCGGCTCTTTCTGCGTTCGTTAGGACAAGCGGTGAGTTGGGCGTAAAAGACGGTTTGCCTACGTTCTTTATCGTAAGCGAAACGGAAAACGTCGCGGAATATTTCGTTGCTTTGTTCGTAGAGCTTTTTGGGGTAGAGCTTTCCGTTGATCGCGCTTCGATGGATAGAATGAGTGGTCGAGATAAGTTGGTTTTGCTTTGCCCGTTAAATTCTTCTGAACGAATTTTGCGGGAATTAGGGCTCTTGAAACGCTCGACGATAGAATTTAAGGATGGAATAGCATCTCGTTTTAAAAACGATAAAGAAACGAGAATTGCTTATATTACGGGCGCGTTTTTAGGGAGTGGGACTTGTACTATTCCTGCTGAAACGGGTAAATCCGGATATCATTTGGAGTTTGTTTTTTCGGAAAGAAAAATCGCGAAAGAGTTTTGCGATTTGCTTTGGGAAGAAGAACTTCTTGCGAAAATTATAAAACGAAAAGAAACTTACGTGGTTTATATTAAAAATAAAGAATTTATTTCCGATTTTCTTTCTATGATCGGCGCGGAAAATTCTTTAAAGAAGTTTTTTACCGTCGTGGATAAACGGGACGAGGCTAATCAAAGTAACCGCGCGGCGAATTGTTTTTCAGGGAACGCGGACAAAGTAGCGCAAGCGTCGGTTAAACAAATTTTTGCGATTGAAAGAATTAAGGCAAAGGCAGGATTGGATTCATTAACGGAAGATTTAAAAGAGCTTGCGTTCTTTCGATTGGAAAATCCTACGATGAGTATGCAAGAGATAGCGAATAGTTTGAATATCACAAAAAGCTGTTTAAATCATCGTATTCGGAGATTGATGGAAATATCCGGTAAGTTGGGTTAAGATTTTTAGGGCTTGAACGATAGAATAAAGTGTTGAGAGAATAGTTATGACGGATTTTGTACATTTGCATTTACACACGGAATACAGTTTGCTCGACGGCGCGGCGAAAGTTGACGACTTGATAGATTATCTTGTCAAAAATAAGATTGATTGTTGCGCGGTTACCGACCACGGAAATATGTACGCGTCGTTGTATTTCGCGGAAGAATGTGTAAAAAAAGGAATAAAATATATTATCGGTTGCGAACTTTACGCAACGGATAATTATTTGGATAAACGCCCCGGAACTAAGACGGAGCATATCGTTTTGCTTGCGAAAAACAAGACGGGTTATAAAAATATCGTAAAGCTTGATTCAATGTCGTATATAGACGGCTTTTACGGGAAACCGCGTATTGATTACAATTTAGTAAAAAAATATAGCGAAGGGGTAATTTGTCTTTCCGCTTGTTTGGCTGGGCGTATTCCGCAGTTGCTTTTAAACGGGGATTACGAAGGCGCAAAAGCTTGGGCAATGGATATGAAAAATACGTTCGGTGACGATTTTTATATCGAATTGCAAGACCACGGAATCGTGGAAGAAAAACAAATTATTCCCGATTTGATTAAGCTCGCAAAAGAACTGGATATTGGTTTGGTAGCAACCAACGACGTACATTATATCAATAAAGAAGATTGGGAAGCGCACGACGTTTTGCTTTGTATTCAAACGAAAAAGACGCTTGCCGACCCCAAACGAATGAAATTCGATACGCAGGAATTTTATATGAAATCGGGCGACGAGATGGCTGAATTGTTCTCTTATGCGCCTGAAGCGATTAGTAATACGCGTGTAATTGCGAATAAAATCGAAGAACCGGTATTTGATTTAACCGAATGGGGTGACCCTATCCGCGATACGTCACTAATTCCTTTATATAAGCCCGACGACGGCTCGTCGTCGTCTGAGTATTTGACGAATCTTACTTGGGAAAGATTATCTTCCCGTTACAAGGAAATTACCGACACGATTAAGGAGAGAGTGAATTACGAATTAGATATTATTATCAAAATGGGGTTCGCCGATTATTTCTTAATCGTTTGGGATTATATTAACTGGTCCAGATTGCACAATATTCCCGTTGGTCCCGGACGTGGTTCGGGGGTAGGCAGTATCGTTGCGTATTCGATTGGAATTACCGACGTTGACCCTTTGAAATACGATTTGATTTTCGAAAGGTTTTTGAATCCCGACCGTGTTTCGATGCCTGACTTCGACGTCGATTTTTGTACCAAACGCAGACACGAAACGATAGAATACGTTCGTGAAAAATACCATCCTGAAAACGTAGCTCAAATCGTTACGTTTGGTACGTTGGCTTCTCGCGCAGTTATCAAGGACGTGGGGCGCGTTATGGGTATTCCGTATTCGGAAACGGATAAGGTTGCTAAACTAATGGACGGAAAATCGTCTATTCGCGAACTTTTAGGCTTAAATATTCCTAAAATCGAAGCGAAATTAGCCGACCCGAGTTTGCCTGACGATAAACGCTCGGACGTTGAAAAAAATCTTGCGGAACAAAAGAAAAAGAAGAACGTAGAATTTATAGAAGTTTACGAAACGAACGCAGAGCTTCGTCGAGTTATCGATATGGGTTTAAAGCTTGAAGGTATGCCGAAAAATACTTCCGAGCACGCGGCGGGCGTCGTTATATGTAATAAGGTGTTAGCCGATAACGTACCGCTTGCAAGAAACGGCGAAGATATCGTAACGCAGTTCGATATGAAAGAAGTCGAAGCAGTCGGAATGTTGAAGATGGACTTCCTTGCGTTGACGACGTTGACGGATATTCAAAATACGTTGGATTATATTAAAGAAAGCAAAGGAATTGAAATTGATTTCAACGAAATCGGCGTGGACGTTCCTGAAGCGTATCAGTTAATCTCGTCGGGGGATACCGACGCGGTGTTCCAACTCGAACAAGGCGGTATGAAAAAGTTTATGAAAGACTTACAACCGTCCTGTTTGGAAGACCTTATCGCAGGGATTTCTCTCTATCGTCCCGGCCCGATGGACTTTATTCCTACCTATATTGAAAATAAGCATAATCCTGATAAAATCGTTTACGATACGCCGTATCTTGAACCGATTTTGAAAAATTCTTACGGCGTTATCATTTATCAAGAACAAGTTATGCAAATATTCCAACAACTTGCCGGATATACGTTCGGGCAAGCCGACCTCGTTCGTCGCGCGATGGCGAAAAAGAAGAAAAAGGAATTGATGGCGCAAAAGGATAAATTTATTTACGGCGACCCTGCTAGCGGTATATCCGGTTGCGCATCCAAAGGGATTCCGGCGGAAGTTGCGGCGAAGATTTTTGCGGATATGGAAAGCTTTGCGTCCTACGCGTTTAATAAGTCGCACGCGGCTGCGTATGCAGTCGTGGCATATCGTACTGCGTATTTAAAGTATTTTTATCCGAAAGAATTCCTTGCCGGTATTTTAAACGACCGTATTGATAAAATCGAAGAAGTTTCCAAATATATTATGTATATGAAGGAAAAGAATATAGACGTTTTACAGCCGGATATAAATAAATCGAAAGAAATTTTCTGGGTAGAAGGAAACGGACTTCGTATTGGGCTTGGAGCGTTGCGCGGAGTTGGGCAAGACGCTATTCAAAAAGTTATTCGCGAACGAGAAGAAAACGGGTTGTTTAAGGACTTCTCGGATTTTGTAACCCGTTGCGCGAAATACGTGAATAAGCGTATCGTAGAAAGTTTAATTTACGCAGGCGCGTTCGATTGTTTCGGGTATACCCGTTCGCAATTCGCCTCCGTTTACGAAGACGTTATGGCGCGAGTGAACGCAAGAGATAAGCAGTCGGGCGGAAATCAACTTTCTTTCTTTGGTATGACGGGCGGATTGGAAGAAATGGCGATAGAAATTAACTATCCCGACGTTCCCGAATACGAGATGATGGAAAAACTCTCTAAGGAAAAGAGCGTACTTGGCGTTTACGTTAGTGGACACCCGTTTGAGAAGTTTTTGCCGTATTTTAAGGACTGTTCTTTTAATTGTAGTCAATTAAGCGACGTAACCGAGGATGATGAAACGGGCGAAAAAACGTATGCGGATATCCAAGACGGACAACCCGTTACGATGGGCGGTATGATTTCTGCTTACAAAAAACTGCAAACCCGTTCGGGCTCGTTTATGGCGTTCGTGACGGTGGAAGATATGTTTGGGACTATCGAATGCGTATGTTTTCCTAAAATTTACGATAAAATTAAAAGTTTCCTTGCGCCCGACGTCGTTGTTTCTTTGTCTGGTAAAATTAGCATTAACGACGATAAAGCTCCTGCGATTATCGTTGATAAAATGACGGAGTTTTCGATAGAGCAAGTAGCTCAAAATAAAAATGTAAAAAATGCAAATACTTTAAACGAAAACAACGAGCAAAAAGAAAAGCAGGATAAAGATAAAACGCTTTGGTTGAATATTTCTTCGTTGGAGAACGAGGACGTCGAAGAGTTAATGGATAGCCTTTGCTATTACGCAGGGGAAACGAAAGTTATTTTTGTGAAAGACGGTAAAAAATTGTTGTGTTCACAAAAAGTTTCGCCTACGCGAGCGTTGATTGCGGAGCTTTCTGGCTTTTTGAACGAAAAATGTATAAAACTTATTTAAAAAAATTAAAATAGGAGTATAAAAAGCTTGTTTTTTTTATAAGTTTTGCTATAATAGTATACGGGGAAATTGGGAGTTAAAAAGTTTTTGTGTGTAACAAAGGAGAAGGTATGAAAAGAATCGGTTTATTGACGAGTGGTGGCGACGCGCCTGGTATGAACGCGGCGATTCGCGCGGTTGTTCGTACTGCTATTTATTACGGTATGGAAGTTTTCGGCGTTGAACGCGGTTACGCCGGTTTGATTGAAGGGCAGTTGATTCCTATGGAAATGCGTAGCGTTTCGAATATCGTTCAATGTGGCGGTACTCGCTTGCGCTCTGCAAGATGTATGGAAATGCTTACGAAAGAAGGTCAAGAAAAAGCCGTTGAAACGATTAAAAAGAACGGGATTGAAGGGCTTGTCGTTATTGGCGGGGATGGTTCTTTCCGTGGCGCGAAGATTTTGAGCGAACAATACGGTATTCCTACAATCGGTATTCCCGGAACAATTGATAACGACCTTGAATATACTGATTATACGTTGGGTTTTGATACGGCGGTTAATACTTGTTTGGATATTATTAATAAACTCCGCGATACGATGACTTCGCACGAACGCGTTTCCGTCGTTGAAGTTATG
Organism: Clostridiales bacterium; assembly: GCA_015055865.1. Taxonomy (GTDB): domain Bacteria; phylum Bacillota; class Clostridia; order Christensenellales; family Borkfalkiaceae; genus Scatosoma. The sequence goes on from SVHK01000027.1 coordinate 12,698, forward strand.
GGGCGTCATTGCGGGGATATCGCGCTTTATAGCGGTATTGCGTCCGGCGCTGAAATTATCGTCGTTCCCGAAATCGAGTTCAGTATTGAAGATATCGTTGAAAGAATTAAACGTTCGAGAGCGAACGGGAAACATTCGAATATTATTCTTATAGCGGAAGGCGTTATGAGCGCGGAGAAGTTCGCGACAAAATTGCAAGAATTGACTTCTTACGACGTTCGTCCGACTTGTATCGGGCACGTGCAACGTGGCGGTTCGCCGTCAATGGCGGATAGAATGTTAGCCGCGCAGTTTGGCAATAGAGCCGTACGTTTGTTGAAAGATGGTATCGGTAACCGTGTAGTCGGTATTCGTGATAATAAAATTATCGATATGGATATTATCGAAGCGGTGTCGATGAAAAAGACGTTTGACCGCGAATTGTACGAAACGTTGCAAATGATTTCTATGTAATATTATTCCTTAAAGACCGTTTGAAAAAGCGGTCTTTTTTACGGGGATTGTTTAAAATAAAAAAGTCCGTTTATATATAATGAAGAGAACGGACGGGGGATAAGAAATGATACTTACTGTTTGTATGAGTCCTTGTATTGACGTTAACGTGGAAGTTGATTCTTTTAACGTCGGTAGAACAAATATCGCAAAACGGAAAGAGATATCTTTGGGCGGAAAAGCGATTAACGTTGCCATCGGCGCGAAACGCTTAGGCGCGCAGGTCTATTCTACGGGTATTATGTATGAAGAAAACGGCGCGTTGTTCGAAAAAGCACTTTCCAAAGAAGGAATAAATTACGGTTTCGTTTCTTGCGAAGGGCGAGTTCGCGAGAATTATAAGTTTATCGATAGAAAAGCGATGCTTACGGAAGTTAATGACGTAGGCGAGCCGATTAGCAAACAAAACGCGGAAGAAGTATTGAAAAGAGTGGAATATCTCTCTAAAATGGAAACGGACGTTACCGTTGTTTCGGGGAGTTTGCCGCGCGGATTAAACAGCGATTATTATGGAAAACTCGTGGGCGCAATTTCTCAAAATTCGTTGAGAATTATTGATGCGAACGGGGAAAATTTGCTCGCTGGTTTACGTGAGGGGGTTGATTTGGTTAAGCCTAACGCTCAAGAGTTGGAGCAAACGTTAGGGATAAAATTGAAAGACGCTGAATCTTTAAAAACGGCGTGTAGAGAATTGATTGCTCGCGGTACGAGAATGGTGCTTTTATCGCTTGGCGAAGACGGCGCTGTTATTACCGACGGGGATTCGTTTTATCATTGCAAGAGTATCAACGTTGCGGTTAATTCAACTGTTGGCGCTGGCGACGCTATGGTTGCCGCGGTTGCGACGAGAATCCGTAAAGGGTCGCCCTTACCGGAGCTTTTACGCGCAGGCGTCGCGGCTGGAACAGCGAGAATATCTACGTTTGAACGAGTGTCTTTTTCGAAAAAGAAAAGCGAAGAAATTTACAAAAAATTAAAAGTAACCGAATTTTAAGTGATTAAATTAAAAAAAATTGCATATAATATAGTATCGTTTACGAATGCCGAAAAAGCGTCAAGCGGGGGAAACCGCAAGCATTTTATTCGCTCGGTAAGTGAAGAAAAGTCGGCTGATACAAAAGAGAAACGGTTGACACTTTGCAAAAACAAGAAAAGCAAAGTGTCTATAGCGCCGTGAAAAGAAAAGATAACGTTCGCCACGACTTTGGTCGTGGCGTTACTGCAAAAAAAGAATAAAAAATACCCTTAAAACGATTGAAAAAAATTTAAAAATTTATTATAATATATACGAAAGAAAATAAGTTTGGAGGAAAACTATGGATTATAAGGCTTGGCAAAAGGATTTTGACGAAAGAAAATGGAAAGATAGTATCGTTTTAGGTTACGATGCTTGTGGAACTTACGAGTTTTGCAATAAGTGTAATAGAACGGAAAGCGAACCCTGCGCTCGCGCGGCGTATCGACACAAAAACCGTCGCGTAAGAATTGCGACTATTCGTCCCCGTTCCTAATTAACGACGGAGGTTGTATTTGAGTAAATCTGAAAAAATAATTTCTTCTATTTTTACGATAGCGCTCGGCGTATTGCTGATTGTGATGAAAGACGAAATGATAAGCGTGTTTATGACCGTTTTGGGTATTGCTTTGATTTCGTTAGGTTTGATTGAACTAGCGCGTAAAGACGTTACGCCTGCCGTAATAAAAATAGCCATCGGCGCGTTGATTATTTTTTTGGGTTGGATGCTCGTTTCCGCCATTGTGTATCTTTTGGCGACATTGCTTTTGATTTTAGGTGTTTTGACTGCCTACGATTACGCACGTTGCCGTTTGAAATTTACACGTTTTTTGGAAACGATTTTTGATTTAATACCGTCGATATTGTGCTTGTTAATCGGGATAATTTTGTTCTTTAACGAGTTTGAGTGGTGTTTTATTGTCGCCGGTATTTTAACCGTCTTTTTGGGCGGATTTGTCTTTGGAACGACTTTATCTGAAAAATGATTAAAAAACTTACCTGTTTATTTTTAACAGGTAAGTTTTTTTGAGTAAATTGCAAAAAACTATAATTACGGTAAGAAAAATTTTCACAAAAGTCCTTTCAATTTCTTGAATAAAAAGAAGATTTATGCTATAATGTATTAGGTGATAATACGTAAAAAAACCTTTGTGAATCAGCTATTAAAAAAATGTTGAAAATTCACAAAAAACAAAATAAAAATTGCTCATTCTTTCAGTTTTGTTTCCAAAAAAGTAATAGCGAAAGAATCTTTGATTATTTAGGCATTTTATAGTATAATAAAAGTACGGTTGAAAAGACTTGGAAAATATACCGACGGAGGAATTATATATGAACAACAAAGTAACAATTATCGGCGCAGGTTCAGTTGGCGCGACAATCGCGTACACCTTGGTGGCAAACGGTCCCGTTTCGGAAATCGTTTTAATTGACGTAAACGAACCCAAAGCAACGGCAGAAGCTCTTGACATTAGACAAGCTACTCCTTTCCTTACTTCATCGAAAGTTTATGAAGGAACTTACGAAGACGCGGTTGGTTCGGATATCGTTATTATCACGTCCGGCGTTGGTAGAAAGCCCGGTCAATCCCGTATTGATTTAACGCAAACGAACGTAAATATTTTGAAGTCGATTGCACCTCAAATCGTTAAATACGTTCCCGACGCTATTTACCTTTTGGTTGCAAATCCCGTTGACGTTTTAACCTACGTTTTCTCGAAAATTACGGGTGTACCCAAGGAACGTGTTATCGGTTCTGGTACGAGCCTTGATACTATTCGTTTGAGAACTCGTCTTTCCGAGCTTTACGCGGTTAACCAAAAGCAAGTTCACGCTTACGTTCTTGGCGAACACGGCGACAGTTCGTTCGTTGCTTGGTCGGCTGCGGATATTTCGGGCGTGCCTTTGGCTGATTACGAAAACTCCGTAACGAATAAGGACGCTTTGACGATTACGCCTTATACGCACGATGAAGTGGAGGAATACGTTAAGAAATCGGGCGGTAAGATTATTGCTGGTAAAGGCGCGACTTTCTACGGCATTGCGGCGTCGGTATGTCACATCATTAAGAATATCTATTCCGGCGCGGATACGGTTGCGACCGTTTCGGCGGTAATGAACGGCGAATACGGCGTTTCCGACGTTGCGTTGAGTACGCTTTGCATTATCGGTAGAAAGGGTATTAAGACGACTTTAACGCCGAAACTTTCCGACGACGAAGTTGCTAAATTCCAACACAGCGCACAAGTCCTTAAAGACGTTATCGCTCAAATCGAAATCTAAAATAAAAACCTTTAAAATAATCCAACGGAGAGAATAAAAAATGGAATATCGTATTGAAAAAGACACGATGGGGGAAATGCAAGTTCCTGCCGATAGATATTGGGCGGCGCAAACGCAAAGAAGCAAGCAAAATTTCCCGATTGGCGACGAAATTATGCCTCGTGAAATTACGCACGCGTTTGGTATTTTGAAAAAGGCGGCAGCTCTTGCGAACAACAAGCTTGGTAAATTGTCCGACGAGAAGTTATCGGCGATTTCTTCTGCTTGCGACGAAGTTATCGCGGGTACGTTGAACGACCATTTCCCGCTTGTCGTATGGCAAACGGGTAGCGGTACGCAATCGAATATGAACGCAAACGAAGTTATTGCAAATCGCGGTAACGAAATTGCAGGAAGTAAACTTTTGCATCCCAACGACGATATTAATAAGAGCCAAAGCTCAAACGATACTTTCCCGACTGCGATGCATATCGCGGCGGTTATCGCGATTGAAGATAAACTTTTCCCTGCAATGGATACGTTGATTGCAACGTTGAAGAGATTGGAAGAAGAAAACGAAGGTATCGTTAAGAGTGGTAGAACGCATCTTCAAGACGCTGTTCCCATCGCATTCTCTCAAGAAATTAGCGGTTGGAGAAATATGATAGAAAAGACCAAAGGCCAACTTACGCTTGCGCTCGGCGGATTAAAAGAACTTGCGCTTGGCGGTACGGCGGTTGGAACGGGTTTGAATGCTCCGAAAGGTTTTGCGGAAGAAGTTGCCGTTCAAGTAAGCGCGTTGACGGGTAAGACTTTCGTTACGGCGGAAAATAAATATCACGCTTTGACAGCAAAAGACGAGCTCGTATTCGCGCACGGCGCGATGAAAGCGCTTGCTTGCAATCTTATGAAGATAGCAAACGACGTTCGTTGGCTTGCAAGCGGTCCTAGAGACGGTCTTGGAGAAATCTTTATTCCTGAAAACGAACCCGGTTCTTCGATTATGCCCGGCAAAGTAAATCCTACGCAATGCGAATCGATGACGATGGTAGCCGTTCAGGTTATAGCAAACGACGTTGCCGTTGGCGTGGGCGCATCGCAAGGCAATTTCGAGCTCAACGTGTTTATGCCCGTAATTATTTATAATTTCTTGCAATCGGCAAGATTGCTTGCGGACGGGATTCTTTCTTTTGAAAAGAATTGCGTAACGGGTATAAAGGCGAATAAAGAAAAGATGAAACACAACCTTTACAATTCTTTGATGCTCGTTACGGCTCTTAATCCTTATATCGGTTACGAGAACGCGGCGAAGACGGCAAAGAAAGCGTATAAAGAAAACATTTCTTTGAAAGAAGCTTGCGTAGCTCTTGGTTTCCTTACGGCGGAAAAGTTTGACGAAGTATTCCGTCCTGAAGAAATGGCTTATCCTCAAAAATAAAAAGTTATTATACAAAAGGTAGAAGATATGAAGATTTGTTATTATCCCGGTTGTACGCTTAAGACTAAAGCGAAAGAGCTTGACGAAACAGCTCGTTTGGCGGCGAAGGCTTTAGGCGTCGATATGGAAGAAATCGAAAATTGGCAATGTTGCGGTGCGGTGTATCCGATGGGTACGGACGAAATCGCAACCAAGCTCTCTGCTGTACGCGCGCTTGATTACGCGAAGAAAAACGGCGGAAAATTATTGACTCTTTGCTCTGCTTGTCATAACGTAATCAAACGCACGAACGACGATATGAAAAATAACGAAGATATTTCGTTTAGAGCAAATAATTATTTAAAACTTGACGAGCCTTATAAGGGCGAAACGGAAGTTTTGCATTATTTGGAAATGCTCAAAAACGTCGTTGGTTTTGATAATATTAAAAAAGCGGTCGTAAATCCGATTAATAGAAAGGTCGGCGCTTATTACGGTTGCTTGCTCCTTCGTCCGAGTGGGGTTATGGCTTTTGATAATCCTGAAAATCCTACGATTATCGAAGATTTTATCCGCGCAATCGGCGGTACGCCTGTGTCGTATCCGTTTAGAAACGAATGTTGCGGAGCGTACGTATCGCTGAAGAACAGCGAATTGCCGAAGAAAAAGAGCGAGAAAGTGCTTTCGAGCGCAAAGGAAAAAGGCGCGGAAGAAGTGATTACCGCTTGCCCGCTTTGTCTTTATAATTTGCAAGCAAACGGCGGTGGTATTTTACCCGTGAAATACTTTACCGAATTGCTTGCCGAAGCTTTGGGGGTGAAAGCATGACGAAAGAAGAACGTATTGAAAATATCGTAAAATTGAGCGGTACAGACGTTAAGAAATGTATGAAATGCGGTAAATGTTCAGGGCGTTGTCCTGCGTTTGCTGAAATGGATATTAAACCTCATCAATTCGTTTCTTTGTTGGGTCAAGGCAGAATCGACGTTTTGCTTGAAAGCGACGCGATTTGGAATTGCTTATCTTGTATGGCTTGCGTAGAACGTTGTCCGCGTGGCGTAGCGCCCGCGCAAGTAGTCGAAGCGGTACGTGATACCGTCGTTCGCGCACAAGGAATGAACGGAATTAAAGCGGAAGATATTCCGCCTATCGTCGACGAGTTTATTCCCCAACAACTTTTGGTTAGCGCTTATAGAAAATATAACAAGTAACCTAAATTTAAAACTAAATTCAAAAGAAGTGAGTAATAAAAATGCAAAGAATAGGTGTATTTATTTGTTGGTGCGGTAGTAATATCGCGGCGACCGTTGACGTTGAAAAGGTTGCGGAAGTTATGAAGTACGAATCTGGCGTCGTCTATTCCGCAAATTATCAATATATGTGTTCGGAAAACGGTCAGCAACTCATTAAGAATGCGATTAAAGAACATAACTTGACGGGGATTGTAGTCGGTTCGTGTTCGCCCAGAATGCACGAAGCCACCTTCCGTAAAACGGCGGAAGCAGCAGGCTTGAACCCTTACATGGTCGAAATCGCAAACATTCGCGAACATTGTTCTTGGATTCATAAAGATAAGGACGAAGCGACGGAAAAAGCAATTATTCTCGTTCGTACGGCGATTGCGAAAGTAAAACTGAACGCGCCCTTGCACGCAGGCGAAAGCCCCGTTGTAAAGCGCGCGCTCGTTATAGGCGGTGGTATTGCCGGTATTCAAGCTGCTTTGGATATTGCGGACGCGGGATTTGAAGTAGATATCGTGGAAAAGAACGCGACGATTGGCGGTAGAATGGCGCAAATCGATAAGACGTTCCCTACGCTTGATTGTTCGGCTTGTATCTTGACGCCGAAGATGGTTGATTGCGCGCAACACGAAAAGATTGATATTTTGTCTTACTCTGAAGTGGAAGACGTAAAGGGATTCGTGGGTAATTTCAACGTAAAAATCCGTCGTAAGGCGAGATTTGTCGATGAAAAGAAATGTACCGGTTGTAAGATTTGTATGGACAAATGTCCGTCTAAGAAAGGGTTGAACGATTTCAATATGGGTCTTAATACCCGTCCTGCAATCTATATTCCTTTCGCGCAAGCAATTCCTAACGTTGCGGTTATCGACCCTGAGCAATGTATTAAGATGAAAACGGGCAAATGCGGTATTTGCCAAAAATTCTGTGGCGCAGGCGCGATTGATTATACCCAAAAAGACGAGTTTATCGAACGTCAATACGGCGCAATCGTCGTAGCGACCGGCTTCAAACCTATTGGGTTGGACGCGTTTAACGAATACGGTTATTCGGATAACAAAGACGTAATTACCTCTTTGGAACTTGAAAGATTGATGAACGCGGCAGGTCCTACGAACGGCGTACTTCTCCGTCCTTCCGACGGCGAGCACCCGAAGGTAATTACCTTTATTCAATGCGTAGGCTCTCGTGATACGTCCGGTTGCGGTAAGCCGTACTGCTCCAAGATTTGTTGTATGTACACGGCGAAACACGCAATGCTCGTTCGTGAAAAATATCCTGATACCGAAGTACACGTATTCTATATCGACGTTCGTACGCCTGGTAAGAATTACGACGAATTCTATCGTCGCGCGGCGGAACAATACGGCGTTGATTACATCAAGGGTATGGTTGGTAAAGTCTATAACGAAAACGGTAAATTGATGGTACAAGGCTCTAATCTTATTGATAACGAACAAATTACCATTGAGTCCGACCTCGTCGTTTTAGCAACGGCAATTGAACCCGAACCTTCGGTTAGAAAGATTGCTACGCTTTTGACGGCAAGCATCGATACCAATAACTTCTTGACGGAATCTCACGCAAAACTTCGTCCCGTAGAAAGCCCTACGGCAGGCGTATATCTTGCAGGGGTATGTCAAGGCCCTAAAGATATTCCGGAAACGGTATCGCAGGCATCGGCTTGCGCAGCAAAGGTTATCGGTTTGCTTGTAAAAGATAAACTTAAGACGAATCCTTGCGTTGCTACGCCGAACGAAATGATGTGTAACGGTTGTAGCCAATGCGCAAACGTTTGCGCGTACGGCGCGATTACTTATATGGATAAAGAATTCCGTCTTGGCGGAGGAAAAACGGAAGTTCGTAGAGTTGCGTCCGTTAATCCTGCCGTATGTCAAGGCTGTGGTGCTTGTACGGTTACCTGTCCTTCGGGCGCTATGGATTTGAAAGGATTTAGTTCCAAACAAATTATGTCGGAGGTAGAAGCAATATGCAAGAAGTAACAACGGAAAAGAAAGAATTTACGCCGAATATCGTTGCTTTTTGTTGCAACTGGTGTTCGTATGCAGGCGCAGACCTTGCTGGTTCGAGCCGTTTGAATTATCCGGCAAACGTAAAAATTATTCGCGTACCTTGTTCTTGTCGTGTAAATCCGATGTTCGTATTAAAGGCATTCCAACAAGGCGCGGACGGGGTTATCCTTTGCGGTTGCCACCCTGGGGATTGCCATTACGTAACGGGTAATTATTATACGAGAAGAAGAATGGCGTTGCTTTTCAGTTTCTTGAACTATATGGGGATTGAAAAAGACCGTACGCGTGTGGAATGGGTTTCCGCCGCGGAAGGCGCAAAGTTCTCCGCAGTTATGAACGATTTCGTGAAAACTGTAACCGAGCTTGGCGAAAATAAGCGCTTAACCGACCTTCGGGTAAAGGAGGGCAAGTAAATGCGTGAAGTTGAACAAAAAATGTTAGCGCGCGCGAAAGAACTTCTTGAAAGTGGAGAAGTCGTTCGCGTAGTCGGTTGGAAAAAAGGCGATTTTTATTTCGACCCTTCTCCTGCAGTATTTGAAACGGTTGACGAATTGAAAGATTTCGTATATAACGGTTTTTGTGGCGCAAACC
>SVHK01000028.1 GCA_015055865.1 Clostridiales bacterium
ACGGTTGCTTTTTCTGGAGCTACTGGCCGGACTTGTAAGGAGCGAAGCGACGGAATAGCGAGCTTGTCGAGCGTCCTTATGGCGACCTTGGTCGACGGTTCAACGATAATGATAAACAAAAAAGCAACCGAGTGAGTACGGTTGCTTTTTTTGGAGCTACTGGCCGGACTTGAACCGGCGACCTGCTGATTACGAATCAGCTGCTCTACCGACTGAGCCACAGTAGCAATTAATATTAGCTCTCTTAACGACAGCTTATTTATTATACTTAATACTTAAAAAAAAATCAAGCATTTTAAGGCTGTTTTTTTAATTATTTTTCTTTTTTTGAAAATTTATTTTTTAATGTAGCTTTTTATCATAAAAGCGAAAAAGAAAACATAAGTTAACGTATGCGTATTAATGGGAATAAAAATAATTTAAGTTATTATTTTTTAGGAATCGGCGGAATAAGTATGAGCGCGTTAGCGCAATATTTAATAAAAAACGGCTATAAAGTTAGTGGTTACGATGATTTTTCAGGTGAACAAATATCTTTATTAAGACGACTTGGCATAGACGTTTATACAAGCGATACTGTGGAACAGGCAATTGAAAGTTTAAAGAGTTCAGACGTTGTCGTTTATACCGACGCGATTCAGCCAAATCATTTTTTGTTTGCCTATGCCTTAAACTCAAGCAAAAAAATGATTTCTCGCGGTGATTTTTTGGGGGGAATTTTAAAAAACTTTACTCATTCAATCGGGGTTAGCGGTTCGCACGGGAAAACGACTTGCACCGCAATGTGCGCCCACGTTTTACAGGAAGCAAACGTACCGTTTAGCGCGCATATCGGCGGTTTGGACGTTGATTTTGGAAACTTTTATTCCAACGGTACGGAATATTTTTTAACGGAGGCTTGCGAGTACAAAAAAAATATTTTAAAACTTGCTTGTGAAAGCGCAATCGTTTTAAATATTGACGCCGACCATATGGAATGTTATTCAAACGAAGAAGATTTAATTAAGACGTTTAAAAGTTTTTGTAAAAGTTCTTCAAAAGCGTTTGTGTGCGCGGACGATAAAAATTGTCAAAAACTCGGTGAGTTCCCTTCGTTTGGTATCGATAATCAATTTTCTGATTATCGGGCTGTGAATTTGAAGTCCAACGGAGAAAAGTATCAGTTTACCGTGCAAGAATACGGTAAAGATTTATGTAGGGTTCGTTTAAATGCAAGGGGAAGGTGTAACGTTTATAACGCTCTGGCAACTTTTTCTCTAATGCGTAGTTACGGCTTCGACGAAAAAGAAATAGCGCGCGGAATAGAAAATTTTTCAGCGGTAAAACGCCGATTTGAAGAAATGGGAAGAGCGAAAGGAGTGATTTACATTTGCGATTATGCTCATCACCCAAAAGAAATATTATCCACCGTCAAAACGGCGCAAGGCGTATGTGAAGGAAATCTATACGTAATTTTTCAACCACATACTTATTCGCGAACGAAAAATTTAATGGGCGAGTTCGTTGAAAGTTTGCGAAATATTGAAAATCTTGCTATTTATAAAACGTATCCGGCAAGGGAATATTTCGACGAAACCGGTTCGGCAAAAACACTGGCGGATAACGTTGGGGGGTGTTTGTATTTCGAGCATATTCGCGAACTGAAAACATGGATTAAACGGACGGCTAAAGCGGGGGATACGCTATTGTTTTTAGGGGCTGGCGATATTTATTTTATAGCGGAAAGAATACTTTTAGAAATGCAATCGTAAGGGCTTAATTTTAAAGCTTTTTAGCGATATTTATATTAAAATATAAAAATTGGTGCGAAAGCGCGAGAAAATCTTAAAAATCTCGCGAATTCGCACGTTTTTTTTCGTTCAAACCATTGATAAATGTGGAAAAAAATGATATAATAAATAGGTATTATAGTATAGAGTGGAGGTGCGCGTGTTGTTTAGGAAAAAAAATAAGACGGAAAAAGACGTAAAATCCAAAAAACAAGAGAATAATTTAATTACCAAAGAAAGTATTTCTGCGGTTTGTTGCTTATTTTCTACTCTTGCGTTGTTGATACTTTGTACGGATACTTTAGTGTTTGGCGAACTTGGTAGAATTATAGCGGATTTTCTTTTAGGTGTATTCGGATATTCGGCGTATCCGATATTTCTTGGTACGGCGTATCTTTCAATAACTGCTTTCATTGAAAAAAGATTTGTGAAAAACCGCGTTGCGTTTACGTTAATCGCCGTTGGCTTTTTTAGCCTTTTAGCGCTTATACAAACGGCGGTAACTTATTCTTGGGCAAACGAACAATACCCTCAAAATTGTTTTTTAGCAGGCGAAAATTATACTACGGCTACCTTACTTGGTTGGGTTGGCGGTTTATTTATCGTTTTATTAAATACGTTTCTTTCCAAAATTGGAACGATAGTAGTTTTAGGCTTGCTTTCGATTCTTTGCGTGTATTTCGGCTCTTGTTCGTTAACCGGCAAAAGAGCATTTGCTTTGAATAAAGCAAGAACGCCCAAACCTAAACGCGTAAAAGAAAAGAAACTGACCTTTACGCAAGAACAAGCTCAACCTGTTTTTGAAGATAATCAGCAACAAAACGCCGGGGGAGAATTTGCTTATCCTAATTATCCTGTAATGCAAAGAGAAGGTTTTTCCGAGTCCGCTTATTCGTACGTGTCGCAACGTCCGAGTTTTAGTATTAACGGAAATACAAGCGAGGGGAATTCCATTCCAACAAGAAACGAAGTAGGGCAAGGCGCGTATTCGCCGTTTGGTAATTTTGGACAAAATAAAACGACGGGACAAGAGCTTCCGATTGAAGAAAAATCGCCCGCTTCGCCTGAAGAATACCGTAATTTTCTTTTTAACGGTACGAGCGCGGAAGATTTTAGAAAAAATTTAATGAACGTCAATAAGCGTTATAGCGAATCGTCTGCTACGGTTAATCAAGAACCGTCGGGAAATAGCGGATTTAATTCTTATACTAAGTCGTATGAAAACGATTTAAACAACGGCGTTAGACCGCAAAAAATCGTTCAAGATACTACGCCTACTATAAGAGATTATTCCCCGCAAACGCCTGCTTACGAACAACCGAGAACTTACGACGAACCGTTTACGAGAAACGTATCACAGCCGGTTTCGCGTAGGGACGAGCCGTTTGTTCGTGAAAATACGGATAGAAAGGATTCGCTTGGTTTTGATAGGGGAACATCTATTTTAAACGATCCCGTACGTCAGCAACCGTCGGTATCCTTTAGTCGCGATAACGTAGAACGTGAAATCGAAGTTTCGCGCGAAGATACGTTAAGGCGCGGGTTTGGGGATACGTTCTCTACGCCGACGGATAGATATTCGATAAGCGAAGAAAATTCTATTGTCGAAGAACCAAAAATTGAATTGCCCAAACGGGAAGAATTTTTGAATACGCAAGATACTTATTTGAGCGAAAGAACGGAAGATTTCAAGCCGATTAGAGATAGGAGCGATAGATTAAATATTTTTGACGACGATTATTTGCCTAAGGACGAAGAAGAAATTGATGAAGAGTTACCAAAAACTACGTCCGAACGCGTTATTGGATTCGGCTCGGAGATTCGCGATAGGAATTTAGATAGCGTTCGCTTTGAACAAAGACCTATCGACCCTCCGAAAGAAATAACTCCAGCACCCGTTGAACCGCCAAAACCGCCAAAGCCGAGAATTTATAGACCGTATTCTCCTGCGCCGTTGCATTATTTTAATTGTAGCGATGTAGAACCCGACGCTGACGCGGACGAAGTAGAAGCGACTAAGTTAGAGATTTTAAAGGTTTACGAAGATTTTGGCGTAACGGGCGTTTCGATTGCGTCGGTTACGTTTGGGCCTACAATTACCCGTTATAACATCGTTGCGCCGAGAAATATCTCGCCGAGCAAACTCGTATCAAAAGACGTTGAAACTTCGATGGCGATGAGCTTACGCGTAGAAAGTGGCGTTAATATTTATCCTAATTTTAAAGACGGCGTTATCAGTATCGAAGTACCGAATAAAAAGCGTCAAACGGTACATTTAGGTTGTATGCTTACGGGGCCGGATTATATCAATGCGAAACCCACTTCGCTTGTTTTTTCGATGGGTAAGAACGTTGCAAATCAAAAAATTTACGGAGATATTTGCAAAATGACCCACTTACTCGTAGCCGGTTCTTCCGGTTCGGGTAAAAGCGTATTTTTGGGTACGTTAATCGTCAGTTTGATTAATCATTACTCCCCTCAACAATTACGTTTGATTTTGATTGACCCGAAAAAGACGGAATTCGTTATCTATCGTGATTTACCCCATTTAATGATTAACGAAATTATTAACGACCCGAAAAAAGCTGTGCAAAGTCTTGGTTGGGCGATAGGAGAAATGAATCGTAGATACGAGTTGTTCGAAAAAATGAGTTTGTCGGGCAACCACGTAGTAAATATAGACGAATATAACGCCAAGCTCAAAGACGGAGAAGAAAAACTTCCTAAAATCGTTATCGTGGTAGACGAGTTGGCCGACTTAATGCTTGCGGCGAAAAAAGACGTGGAAGAACGTATCCAAAATCTTACGCAAAAGTCAAGAGCAGCAGGCATTCACTTAATAATCGCAACGCAAAGACCTTCCACCGACGTTATTACGGGCGTAATTAAATCAAATTTGGCGACGCGTATTGCGTTTATGGTTGCTTCAGACGTGGATTCAAGAGTAATTTTGGACGCTTCAGGCGCACAAAAATTGCTTGGCTACGGTGATATGATGTATATTATGGCTGGTCAAAAAGAGCCTATCCGATTGCAAAGCGCGTTCATTTCATCGGACGATACGCAACGGGTTGTCGAACATATTAAATCGCATAACGACGCGTACTTTGACGAAGACGCAACGAATTTCATTAACACGCGTGGCGGTGGGTTGAACGTAGCGGACGATGATAGTCCTGAAGCGGTGGAAACTATTTTTATTGAAGCTTTAAAAGTGGCTATTCTATCTCAAGCCGTTTCTATTTCAATGCTCCAAAGAAAGTGTGGCGTCGGTTTCAATAAAGCGGGAAAAATCGTTGATTGGATGGAAGCTAAAGGATATATTTCCCACTTCGAAGGCGCAACGAAACCCCGTAAGGTACTTATAACAAAAGAACAGTTTGAAGAAACTTACGGACCGTTTTAATAAAGATAAATGAGTTGAATGAAGATATATGCTAAAAAATAAGATATTCGGGGTCATTTCACTCGGTTGTGATAAAAACCGAGTGGACACCGAAAAATTACTTGCAAAAATTAAAAATAAAGGTTGTCGTTTAACAGACGATTTGTCTAAAGCGGAAATAGTAATTATAAATACTTGCGCATTTTTAGAAAGCGCAAGAGAAGAAGCGATTGAAACGATTTTGGAATGCGCGGAGTATAAATCGGGTAAACTTGAAAAAATCGTCGTAACGGGTTGTTTACCGCAAAAATTTATCGACGAACTGTTTTTGCCTTTAAAAGAGGCGGACGTATTTTTGGGAATTAACGATTACGATAAAATTTTCGAAGCGTTAGAAGAATCCTATAAAACAAAAAAACGAACGAATTACGTTGGAAAGGGGCAAGACGTTTTTTCTTTTGATAGGGTTTTAACTACTCAACCACACTATGCGTATTTAAAAATAGCGGACGGTTGTTATAACCATTGTACCTATTGTTTGATTCCTAAAATTCGTGGAAAATATCGTTCTTATCCAATGGAAAACTTAATCAAGGAAGCGGAAGAACTTGGCGAGCTTTCCGAGCTTATCGTGGTTGCGCAAGACAGTACGAGATACGGAGAAGATTTGTACGGCGAAAATAAATTTGTGGAATTATTAAAAAAGCTTTCCGCGCTTGAAAACATTCGTTCCATTCGTTTGTTGTATTGTTATCCCGACGTAATTTCAGACGAATTAATAAAAGAAATCAAAGACAACGACAAAATACTCAAATATATCGACATACCTTTACAACATAGCGAAAACCGTATTTTAAAATTGATGAATAGAAAAGGTTCGCGTGAAAAATATTTAGAATTGTTTGCAAAATTGCGAAAAGAAATTCCGCAAATTGCTATCCGCTCCACGTTTATTAGCGGTTTTCCTACGGAAACGGAAGAAGAATTTGAAAATATGATAGACTTTATAAAGCAAGCAAAACTTTTTAATTGCGGATTTTTTGCGTACTCTAAAGAACCCGATACTGCGGCGTCAAGATTGAAAGGTCAAGTGCACCAAGCGACGAAAAAACGTAGAGTCCGTAAGCTTTACGAAACGCAAAGCCGAATTTCTTTTGAAATGCTTAACTCATTCGTCGGTAAAGAGATTGAAGTTCTTTGCGACGGGATAGACTATGATAAAAATTGTTTTGTAGGACGCGCCTATTTTAACGCGCCTGATATTGACGGAAAAGTATATTTTAACGCCGGTAATGCAATGCAAGGCGAAAGATATAAAGTTAAAATTGAAAAAGCCGACAATTATGATTTGTACGGCAAAACGGAGGATTATTTATTATGAATTTACCCAACAAAATTTCTTTAGTGAGAATCGCAATGATTCCCGTATTTGTGCTCGTATTCTTTTTGAAAGCGCTTCCTTATAACTACGTAATCGCAGCCGTTATCTTTTTGGTTGCGGCGGCAACCGATTTCGTGGACGGTCGAATTGCGCGTTCTCGCGGTTTGGTTACTAATTTAGGGAAATTTCTCGACCCGATTGCCGATAAGGTTTTGGTTGCAAGCGCGTTTATTTTATTGCTTGCTGCGAAAGAAGATATTTTCGGTGAACTTGGTAGATTTTTGGAAATCGTTTATATCGGCGTAGCCGTTTGTGTTTGCTTGATTTTGGCAAGAGAGCTTATTATTAGCGCGTTCCGTCAAATTGCGGCAACGAACGGTATCGTTATGGCGGCTGAAAAATTAGGCAAATATAAAACTGCGACTCAAGACGCGTGTATTTTCTTTATGATTTTAGCCGGCTCCTTTTCGGGTACGTTCGGTAGAATTATTCTTGGTACGGGGCTCGTGTTGTTTGCCGCTGCTACCGTTTTGACCGTTCTTTCGGGCGTAACTTACGTTTGGAAATATCGCGTAGTCTTGAAAGATACGGAAAAATAATTTAAAATAAGCATACGTTTGTCAAGTATTATGGATATACTATAAGTGAAGGAGTAGGAATGAAGAACGCTTGTTTAGTCGTAAAAATGAATAATAACGGATTTTTTCAAGCGGAAACTACTGAAATCCTTGATTGTTTTATTAAAAACGGCTATCCTTTTGATGAAATACGTTTAACGGCTTTTGATGAGAAAGGTTTATTAAAAACTTTGCGCGACGCAGAGCAGGACGTAGAAAATTTATTGTTGCTTTGCGACGGCGATTTAATTCCCTTGATTGAAGCCGTTGTTTCGCAATTAGACGGTAGATTCGTTCGAGCTTCGTCCGATGCCGGTATGCTCGTTAAAGAGAGCTTTTCTCTCTTTCTTGTGAGTCATGATAACATTTCCCGCGCGCAAGAATTTATCAAAAGCGTGTGTTTGCCTGAGTTTGTAAGAAAATATCAAACGAGGTTGGATAAAATAGTCGTAAAGACCATCGGCGCAAGCAAAGAACGGGTAGAAGAAGTTTTATTGCGCGCAAAGCGGATAAGCGGAACGAATTTAGCGTATAATCATAGAAGGAACTACGACGAAGATATTATCGAAGTATTTTATGACTCAAATACGCCGAGAATGTTAACGGACGACGTTTTACGTGTTTTTGCGGAAGAACTGCAAGATTATATTTACGCTTTGGAAGATAAGACGATAGAAGAACAGCTTGTAGAGTTATTGAAACTTAGAAACAAACGTTTAAGCGTAGCGGAGTCTTTTACAGGCGGAGGAGTGGCGAGAAGAATAGTATCCGTTCCAGGCGCAAGCGAAGTATATTTTGAAGGGTTGAACACCTATAACGAGTTTTCAAAAATTAAAAGGTTGGGCGTAAGAGAATATACCTTAAAATCTTACGGTGCGGTTTCCGATTCAACCGTTTATGAAATGGCGGCAGGATTAATTGCTACGGGGGACGCGGACATTTCAATAGCGACGACTGGATTAGCCGGTCCAAAATCGGATAAATCGGAGTTGCCCGTGGGGCTTTCTTATATTGCCGTAGGAACAAAAGAAAAGGTGTACGTTTTTAGGTTTCGATTTGAGGGAAATAGAAAAGAAATTACCGAGAAAGCTATCAATCACGCGTTGTTTTTGGCGTATCGGGAATTGAAAAATATGTAAAAATAATTAGGAGAATATAAATGGCGAACGAAAAGAACAATGAAAAAATGAAAGCATTAGAAGCGGTGCTTTTAAAGATTGAAAAAGAACACGGTAAGGGTTCGATTATGCGTCTTGGCGAGGCGGCTGGACAAGCAGATATTGAAGTTATTCCGACTGGTTGTTTAACGTTAGATATTGCGCTTGGAATCGGCGGTTTGCCTCGTGGAAGAATCGTTGAAATTTACGGGCCTGAATCTTCGGGTAAAACGACGGTTGCATTGCACGTGATTGCAGAGGCGCAAAAACTCGGTGGCGTTGCGGCGTTTATCGACGCAGAACACGCGCTTGACCCCGTATATGCAAAAAAATTAGGGGTTAACCTTGACGAGTTATACGTTTCCCAACCGGATACGGGCGAACAAGCGTTGAATATTGCGAGCGCTCTTGCGAGCAGTTCGGCGGTGGATATCATCGTCGTTGACTCCGTTGCGGCGTTGACGCCGAAAGCTGAAATTGAAGGTGATATGGAAGATACGCACGTTGGTTTGCAAGCAAGATTGATGTCTAAAGCATTGCGTGTTTTAACGCCGATTATAAACAAATCAAATACCTGTGTTATCTTTATTAACCAACTCCGTGAAAAGGTTGGCGTAATGTTCGGTAATCCCGAAACGACGACGGGTGGTAAAGCGCTTAAATTCTATGCAAGCATTCGTTTAGACGTTCGTAAGATGGACACCTTAAAAGATTCCGACGGCGCTATGGGGAATAGAGTAAAGGTAAAAGTCGTTAAAAACAAACTTGCGCCCCCCTTCAAGCAAGCGGAATTCGATATCGTATTCGGCGAAGGCGTTTCGCAAGAAGGTTGTATTATCGATATGGGCGTACAATACGGTATTTTAGGTAAGAGTGGCGCTTGGTTTAGCTATAACGGCGAAAAGATAGCGCAAGGCAGAGAAAGACTTCGTCAAATTCTTCGTGAAAACGCCGAACTTTGCGCAGAACTTGAACAAAAAATTCGCGATGCGTCGAAAGGCGTGGTAGAAGAATCGGAAGAAGTTTTAGAATAAATCAAATAAAAATTTATCAAAGAAACGATGGAATTTTAACGGAATTTTATCGTTTCTTTTTTTATGATTTTAGTCGATAGGAGCAAAAATTTGAAAAGAAAAATAAGTAAAAATAAAATTAACAAAAAGTTTGTAATTTTTAACAGTTTTTTGATAAATTTTTTACCAATTAAAAAACTATTTTTCCCCAAACAATTGACATTTCTTTCAAATTATTGTACAATAGTAATAAGGTAATAGAATAATGAACCGAATTTAGAAATTCGTTAATAATTATACTTTATCAAATTTAATTTACAGGAGGCGCAAAATGCACAACAATTTGAGCGTCCTGTTTCTAGCAAGTAGCGCACCACTTATTATTGGTATCGTAGTGGCGGTAGTAGGTGTTATAGGCGCGTTGGCGTTTTGCTTGTTCTATAAGCAAAACACGGAAAAGAAAGTTGGCGATGCAAATACGCAAGCGCGTAAAATCGTCGGCGACGCCGAAGCGGAAGCTAACCGTATCCGCGCAAAGGGCGAAGAAGATAGCAAGAGAGCGCTTAAGGAAGCTCTTTTGGAGGCGAAGGAACAGGATTTAAAATTAAGAAATGATTTTGAGCGTGAAACGAAAGAAAAACGCGCTGAGATTCAACGTATGGAACAACGTCTTACGCAAAAGGAAGATTCGTTGGACAAGAAGATGGAGGCTTTAGAGCAACAAAAAGAAAATTTGCTCAAACAAGAAGCTGAAGTTAAGGAATTACAAGCGAAAATCAGTTCTCAACACGAACTAATGGTTCAAGAACTTGAAAAAGTAGCTCAACTTACTCGCGACGAGGCGAAAAAGATGCTCGTTGAAGAAATTCTCGACGAAACTCGTCACGAAATCGCAGGACAAGTTCGTAATCTTGAGCAACAAGCTAAAGACGAAGCGGATATGAACGCGAAAAAGATTATTTCTCTCGCGATTCAAAAATGCGCGGCGGATCAAACTTCGGAAATTACCGTTTCCGTCGTACCTTTGCCGAACGACGATATGAAGGCTCGTATAATCGGTAGAGAGGGTAGAAATATTCGCGCGCTTGAAAACGCAACGGGGATTGAGCTTATTATCGACGATACGCCCGAAGTGGTTATTTTGTCGGGATTTGACCCCGTAAGACGTGAAATTGCGAGATTATCTTTAGAAAAACTCATTAACGACGGTAGAATCCACCCTGCGCGTATCGAAGAAACGGTTGATAAAGTTACGCGCGAAATGGATTTGCAAATCAAAGAAGCGGGCGAATCTGCCGTGTTCGAAACGGGTATTTTTGGCTTGCACCCCGAACTTATTAAACTTATTGGTAGATTGAAGTTCAGAACGAGCTACGGTCAAAACGTATATAAGCACTCTATCGAAGTTGCGATGCTTGCAGGTCAAATGGCAGCAGAACTTGGTTTGGACGTAAATTTCGCAAAAAGAGCTGGTTTGCTCCACGATATCGGTAAGGCAGTTGACCAAGAACAAGAAGGTACGCATATCCAAATCGGTGGCGATTTAGCGAAGAAATACAAAGAAAATAACAATATCGTAAACGCAATTATGGCGCACCACGGTGACGTTGAGCCTAAAACGATTGAAGCCGTGCTTATTCAAGCCGCTGACGCGATTTCCGGCGCTCGTCCCGGCGCAAGACGTGAAACGGGTACGAACTACGTAAAACGTTTGGAGCGTTTGGAATCGATTGCATCGGGCTTTAAAGGCGTTGAAAAGAGCTACGCAATTCAAGCAGGTAGAGAAATTCGCGTTATGGTTAAACCTGACCAAGTTGACGACGCTCAAGCTCTTTTCCTTGCGAAAGATATTGCGAAGAAAATTGAAGCGGAGCTTGAATATCCCGGTCAAATCAAAGTCAACGTTATTCGTGAATTCCGTAGCGTTGAATACGCAAAATAATTTAATATGCGACGAATAAAAGCCGAGCGTTTGCTCGGCTTTCGTATTATATAAAATCACCGCGTTTAATCAAACGCGGTGATTATTCTAATTATTTAATTAATACATACCGCCCATATCAGGTGCGCCGGCTACGGGCGCAGGGGGGGTAGGAATATCGGTTACGATGCTTTCCGTGGTAAGAAGCGTTGATGCAACCGACGCCGCGTTTTGAAGTACGGAACGGGTAACTTTCGTCGGGTCGATGATACCGCAGTCAACCATATCGCAGTACTTATTGTTGAGCGCGTCGAAACCGTAATTTGCTTTCTTGGACGCGAGTACTTTATCAACGATAACCGAACCGTCAAGTCCTGCGTTTTTAGCGATTTGTCTAATAGGTTCTTCAAGTGCTTTTAATACGATAGTCGCACCTGTTTTTTCGTCGCCGAAAAGAACCGTAACAAGCTTCTTAACGGTAGAAACTGCGGAAAGAAGCGCCGAACCACCGCCGGGTACGTACCCTTCTTCAACTGCCGCGCGAGTAGCGGCAAGAGCATCGTCGATACGAAGTTTCTTTTCTTTCATTTCGACTTCGGTTGCTGCGCCTACGCTAATAACGGCTACGCCACCTGCAAGTTTAGCAAGGCGTTCTTGTAATTTTTCTCTATCGTAGTCCGATTTAGTTTCGGCTATTTGAGATTTAATGGATTGGATACGACCTTTAATTTCATCTACGTCGCCTAAGCCACCGACGATAGTGGTGTTTTCCTTATCAACGGTAACGGTGGAAGCTCTACCGAGCATATCGAGCGTTACGTCTTTAAATTCAACGCCAAGGTCGGAAGAAATAACTTGACCGCCCGTTAAAATCGCGATGTCGCGGAGCATTTCTTTTCTTCTATCGCCAAATCCGGGCGCTTTAACCGCAACGCAGTTGAATACGCCTTTCAATTTGTTGACGATGAGAGCCGCAAGCGCGTCGCCTTCAACGTCTTCAGCGATAATGAGTAGTCTTGCGCCTTGTTGAGCAAGGGGTTCGATAACGGGCAAAATTTCTTGTAAAGACGAAATTTTCTTATCGGTAATAAGAATGAACGGATTTTCGAGAACCGCTTCCATTTTATCGGTATTCGTAACCATATACGCGGACGCGTAACCGCGGTCGAATTGCATACCTTCAACCGTCGTAAGTTCGGTGTTCATCGATTTGCCTTCTTCAACGGTAATAACGCCGTCTTTTCCGACGATTTCCATTGCGTTAGCAATCAAAGCGCCAACTTCTTTGCTGCCGGCGGAAATAGAGGCAACTTGTTCAATTTCCTTTTTGCTAACGACGGATTTAGAAATGCTTTTTAAATGTTCAACGGTTGCGTCAACCGCTTTTTTAATGCCTTCTTTTAAGATGATAGGGTTAGCGCCCGCCGCAAGATTTTTCAAACCTTCGCGAACGATTGCTTGCGCGAGAACGACCGCCGTCGTCGTACCGTCGCCTGCGACGTCGTTGGTTTTCGTGGAAACTTCTTTAACGAGTTGTGCGCCCATATTTTCGAAGGGATTTTCAAGTTCGATTTCTTTAGCGATAGTAACGCCGTCGTTCGTGATAAGGGGAGCGCCGAATTTTCTGTCGAGTACGACGTTTCTACCTTTAGGACCAAGAGTAATTTTAACGGTATTTGCTAAAGTATTTACGCCGATTTCGAGCGATTTTCTAGCTTCTTCTCCGTATTTGATTTGTTTAGCCATTTTCTAATCTCCTTAATAATCTATAATTAGTCTTCAATAATCGCGAGAATATCGCTTTGTTTTATGATGGTAAATTCTTTGCCGTCAACTTTAAAATCCGAGCCAGCATATTTCGAGCAAAGGACTTTGTCGCCGACTTTCACTTGCATTTGAATTTCTTTACCGTCGATAATACCGCCGGGGCCAACTGCAACGACTACGCAAGTTTGGGGTTTTTCTTGCGCGGCAGAAGGAAGGTAAAAACCGCTTTTGGTTTTTTCTTCAACCGTTAAGCTTTCAATTACGACTTTGTCAAATAAAGGTTTAATGTTCATAGATTCTCCTTTCGTCCTAATGATAGGGACAATTATTTATACGCTATAATTATACACGTTTTTTAGCTATTCTCAAACAAAAAAACATAAAAAATAAGGAAATTTTTCAAAAAATTTCAAGTATTTATAAAAAATAAATTAATTTTAGTAAAAATTGATGTAAAATACTTCTTTCAAACGTCTTTTCCCTTTTATTTACTTGCATTCTTAGACAAAATATGTTAAAATTATTATAGCTAAAAAAAGGAGAAAATTAATGTCAAATTGCAATAAGTGGGATAAACGTTTTATGCAATTAACCGAAACGGTTGCTCAATGGTCAAGTTGTTACCAATTTAACCGTCACGTAGGGGCGGTTATCGTGAAAGATAATAGAGTTTTGGCGACGGGTTACAACGGTGCGCCGTCGGGTATTCAAAGTTGCGCGGAAAAAGGGGAATGTTTGAGAAGAAAGCTCAATATTCCAAGCGGTACGCAACACGAACTTTGCTTTGCTGTACACGCCGAACAAAACGCAGTTATTCAAGCGGCAAGATTTGGTATCAACATTTGCGGAGCTACCCTTTATTGCACGCATCAACCGTGTGTAATTTGTGCGAAAATTATTATTAACGCAGGCATTAAGAGAGTCGTTTATAAAGAAGGTTACCCCGACGACTTCTCTATGCAACTTTTCAAAGAAGCAAACGTATCGGTTGAAAAATATCAAGACTAAATTTGGAGTTGATTTTTATGAATAATCCTATTATTACTTTTGAAATGGAAAACGGTAAAGTCTTTAAAGCGGAATTATATCCCGAAAAAGCGCCCAATACGGTGAATAACTTTATATCTTTAGTGAAAAAAGGGTTCTATAACGGACTTATTTTTCATCGCGTTATCGCCGGTTTTATGATTCAGGGCGGTGACCCGAACGGTACGGGTATGGGGGGACCCGGTTATCATATCAAAGGGGAGTTTAGCGCTAACGCCTTTAAACAAAACGACCTTGCGCACGAACGTGGAGTTTTATCGATGGCAAGAGCTCAACACCCCAACTCGGCAGGCTCGCAATTTTTCGTAATGCACGCGGATGCGGATTATCTTGACGGTCAATACGCGGCGTTTGGTAAAGTTATAGAAGGTATGGACGTCGTTGACGAAATCGCGACTATAAAAACGGATTGGTCGGACCGTCCTTACGAAGAACAAAAAATGAAAAACGTAAGCGTGGAAACGTTTGGCGTAGAATATCCGGAGCCTATAAAAGCGTAAAGGTGAAATATGAACGATTATACCATTTATAATAACCCCTTAACGACTCGCTACGCAAGCGAAGAAATGCAACGCGCCTTTTCGGACGATAAGCGTTTTAAGCTTTGGAGAAAGCTTTGGATTGCGCTTGCTGAATCGCAAATGGAATTAGGGCTGAACGTCACCCAAGAACAAGTTGACGAGTTGAAAACGTATGCGGAAGATATTGATTACGAGCTGGCTGAAAAATTTGAAAAAGAAGTCCGCCACGACGTAATGGCGCACGTCAAAACTTACGGTGAAAAGGCAAAAAAGGCAATGCCTATTATACACCTTGGCGCGACGAGTTGTTTCGTAGACTGTAACGCTGAGGCAATTATGTTAAACGACGCGCTTGACATTATCTTGAAAAAGCTCGTCAACGTAATGGATAAACTTAAAAAGTTTGCGCTTTCTTATAAAGATACGCCTACGCTTGGTTTTACCCATTTGCAACCTGCCCAACTTACGACCGTGGGAAAAAGAGCTACGCTTTGGTTGCAAGATTTGGAAATGGATTACGTGAATCTCATTCACGCAAAAGAAACCATCAAGCTTCGTGGGGTAAAGGGTACTACGGGTACGCAAGCAAGCTTTATGGAACTTTTTAACGACGATGAAGAAAAGGTTAAAAAGTTGCAAGAAAAAGTCGTTGAAAAGATGGGATACGATAAAGTTTTCGGGGTTACCGGTCAAACGTATCCGAGAAAGATGGACTATAATATTTTGTGCGTACTTTCGCAAATCGCACAAAGCGCGTATAAGTTTTCAAACGATATACGAATTTTACAAAATATGAAAGAAATCGAAGAACCGTTCGGTAAAAAACAAATCGGTTCGTCCGCAATGGCGTATAAACGCAACCCGATGCGTAGTGAACGTATCGGCGCGCTTGCGCGCTATGCAATTTCTTTGCCCGTAAACAGCGCGATTACAGCAAGTACGCAATGGTTTGAAAGAACGTTGGATGATTCCGCTAACCGTCGTATCGTCAATGCTCAAGCCTTCTTAACGGTAGATGCGATTTTAAATATTTATATGAACGTTGCGGAAAATTTAGTCGTTTACGAAAAGGTTATTGAAAAGCATATCCGCGCTGAATTGCCGTTTATGGCAACTGAAAATATTATGATGGAATGCGTAAAAGCGGGCGGAAACCGTCAAGATTTACACGAACGTATTCGTGAGCTTTCTATGGAAGCAGGTAAACGGGTTAAAGTGGAAGGAAAAGAAAATAATCTAATCGAACTGATTAAACAAGACGAAATGTTTAAACCGGTATGGGATAAGCTTGACGCTATTTTAGACGCGAAAAAGTTTATTGGTAGAGCTCCTTCTCAAACGGTTGAATTTATTGAAGAAGAGATTAATCCGATTTTAGAAAAATATAGCGAATGGCTTGGCGTTAGCGGTGAAGTTCGCGTTTAACGTGGTTTTGCTATGAAGAAAAAAGGATTTTGAAAAGCGCCGTTTGACGCGGAAGGGGATAAGGCAAAATGGTTTATGAAATAGCTGGATTGCGTATTGATATAAAAAATCGTCTAAAATATACCGATAAATTTTGCGAGCAATATTTATCAAACGACCAAGAGTCGGCGTCGGATTTTTCAGTAGCGGTTACAAGCGAAGCGTTTTACGAAGAGAAAAAACAATCGCCTGATTATTCGGACGGGTATATTGAAAATATTTGTCTTTATCGTGAAATGTGTTTAAAAATGCCTGCGTATAACCGCTTTTTATTGCATTCTTGCGTATTGGAGTTTAACGGCGACGCTTACGCGTTTAGGTCGTAGTGGTACTGGTAAGTCCACGCATACGGGGCTTTGGTTAAAATACTTAAACGGCGCGGATATTTTGAACGGCGATAAACCGATTATCGGCGTAGAAAAAGACGGTATATACGCCTACGGTACGCCTTGGATGGGAAAAGAAGGTCGAGGTAAAAAGGGTAAAGCGCCTTTGAAAGCGATGGTCTTTTTAGAGCAAGCAAAAACGAACGAAATAATCAAGCTTTCCGTTTCGCAGGCTTCTATGCGTTTATTCCACCAAGTTTTGTTTCCTTCGGACGAAGAAAACGCTACGCGTTCGTTAGAGCTTTTCGACGAGTTAGTGCAAAGAGTGCCTACTTATTTGCTTAAATGTGATATTTCTGAAACGGCGGTAAAAACTTCTTTTGAGCAATTAACGGGATTAAATTTTGAACAAATAAAGGTGAAAGAAAATGAAGATTAAAAAAGGATTTGTAATTAGAAGTGTAGGCGGTGAAAACGTCGTCGTGCCGGTAGGCGAAATGAGTAAAAACTTCCACGGAATGATTAATTTGAATGAAACGGGGAAATTCCTTTGGGATTTTTTCTCTCAAGAACATACTCTTGAAGAAGGCGTAACAGCGCTTTGCGGAGAATACGACGTGGATTCTTCAATAGCGGAAAAGGACGTAACACGTTTTATGGAAACGCTTCTCTCTAACGGTTTTGCCGATTAATTATGGAAAAGAATAACGAAAAATTTACAATAGAAGAAGTATTGGAGAAAACGGGCGTTTACGTTGGACCAACCGTAGGCGTAAGTATGTTGCCGATGCTTAAAAATCGTCGCGATAGCGTAATCGTCGTTAAAAAAACGGAACGCTTGAAGCCGTTGGACGTGGCCCTTTATAAACGTGGTAACGATTACGTATTACACCGCGTTTTAGAAGTTAAAGAATGGGGCTATATTATCCGCGGTGATAATTGTTATTCGAACGAGAACGTGCCGGAGGATACGGTCATCGGCGTTTTAAGGGAGTTTTATCGAAAAGATAAGCACGTAATTTGCACAAACGAAAAATATTTACGCTATGCAAAAAGACGGATTGCGACCTACCCCGTTCGTCGCGTGTTTTTTGTGATTAAACAAAAACTATACGGTTTAGCTCGTAAAATTATTAAAAAGAAAAAATAAACGCGATGGAACTTTTTAAAAGAAAAAGGAATATGATGAAAACAGAGAAAGAGAAAATTGAACAGGGGAAAATTTGGCTGAAAAGAGAAATGCGCTCTTATCGGCCTTTTATACTTTTTTTATGTATTTTGACCGTTTTTTCAACGCTTTTTTCGTTGGCTTTCGCTTATTTAATGCGCTATTTGATTAATAGTGCGTCCGAAGGGAACGCTCAAAAACTCTTGACTTTTTCTATTATACTTTTGGCGTTGTTGCTTTTAAAAATTTTTACCAACGTAGTAAATAATTATTTTAGCGAAAAAACAAGAGCAAAAATCATTACGGAGCTTCGTACAAGTACGTTTTCCAAAATTTTAAAATCCGACTATTCTCGCGTGGAAAAATACCACAGCGGAGATTTGATGAACCGTTTAACTTCAGACGTTTCAGAAGTTTCAAACGATACCGTGGGGTTGGCTCCAGCGATGACGGGAATGGTAGTTCAATGTTTAGGCGCGATTATCGCTTTAATCACGATAGACCCGTTCTTTACGTTAATTTACGTGGTTGCAGGCTGTTTATTGGGCGCAATCGTTTCCCTTTTTAGAAAGGCAATCAAACTTCGCCAAAAAGAATTACTTGAAAAAGACGGTGAAACGCGCGCGTTTATGCAAGAAGGAATCTCTTCAGTGTTAACCATCAAAGCGTATAGCGCAGAAGAAAAAACGAGCGAAAAATCAAGTCTTTTACATTCCGAATATTTTTCAAAGCGAATGAAAAGAAACGTTTTGCGTTCGTCTATGAGCGGTTTATTTTCACTTTTGAGTAATTTTGGGTTGATTTTTGCCGTCGTTTGGTGCAGTATAAGCATTTTTCAAGGCAATACCGACTACGGCGCGGTCTTATCCGTCGTACTTTTATTACAACAATTACAGCACCCTTTGGTATCGTTTAGTTCGGTTTTACCGGTATTTTACTCAAGGATAGTAAGTTGTGAAAGATTGTTGGAAATTGATGAATTGCCGAAAGAAGAGTCGTTAAAACAGACTGCCGACGAAGATTACCAATCGCTTTGCTCGTTTGAAATTAGGGATTTGACTTTTTCTTACGACAGAGACGATATTTTCTCTTCAACGTCTTTATCTATTCCTGCGAAAAAAATTATTTGCGTAACGGGAAACTCAGGGTCGGGAAAAAGTACGTTGTTTAGGTTGTTAATGAACGTTTATCTTCCTTCGTCGGGTGGGATTTATCTTCGTTCGATGAAAAACGAAAAACTTTTAACAGCAAGAGAACGTTCTTTATTTGCTTACGTACCACAAGGCAATTTCTTATTTTCAGGTACCATTTACGAAAATCTGACCTTTTTTTGCGAAAAGGAGCATATTTCTCAAGAAAAAATCAGAAAAGCAATCGAGATATCTTGCGCTGATTTTGTGTATGAATTACCGCAAGGATTGGAAACGAAACTTTGCGAACGGGGCGCAGGCTTATCCGAAGGACAGTTGCAACGCCTTGCAATAGCAAGGGCTTTGATTTCCGAACGCCCCGTATTGCTTTTAGACGAATCCACTTCCGCTTTGGATGCAGAAACGGAAAGAAAAGTTCTTCAAAACTTGAAAGAGTTGAACGATAAGACGTGTTTGATTGTTACGCATCGTCCTGCCGCGTTGGAAATAGCGGACGGGGTGGTACGAGTTGAAAAAGGGAAAATTGAATCTGTTAATTAACTAGATGGGGGATTATAAGTGAATACGACGCTCGTTATTATGGCTGCGGGTATGGGCAGTAGATTTGGCGGATTAAAACAAACTGAACCGATTACCGAGGATGGAAAAGTAATTTTAGATTATTCCGTTTACGATGCGGTGAAAGCAGGGTTTTCAAAAGTAGTATTTATTATTCGAGAAGATATGTACGCCGAATTTAAGGAATTGGTTGGCGATAGAATTTCAAAAACGGTAGAAGTTGAGTATGTATTCCAAGATTTATCCGTTTTACCTAAAGGACGGAAAAAACCGTTTGGAACGGGACACGCAATTTTATCCTGTAAAGAAAAGGTGAAAGACCCTTTTGCTGTTATAAACGCTGACGATTATTACGGTCAAAAAGCGTTTGAATTAATCCATTCGCATTTGGTGAGCGCAAAAAAAGGCGAATACGCTATGGTTGCGTTTGAGTTGGAAAATACTTTAAGTAAAAACGGTACGGTATCTCGTGGTATTTGCGTAGAAGAAAACGGATATTTAAAATTAGTAAAAGAAATTAAAGAAATTTATCCAAACGGAAGTTTTATTCTTGGAAACGAACGTGCGTTTTTAGAAAAGAAAACGCCGACTTCAATGAACTTTTGGGGTTTGACAACGGATATTTTTGATATTCTTGAAAAAGACTACCAAGAATTTTTGCAAACTGCAAATTTAATGGAAGACGAGTTTTACATACCTACCGTAATTTCTAAAGCGGTGGAAACGAATAGCGTTAGCGTAAAAATGTTTAAAACGAGCGATAAGTGGTACGGTATTACCTATCGTGAAGATTTAAAAGAAATAAAAAACGCGATAGAAAGTTATATTGAAAAGGGAATGTACGAAAAAGTATAAAAAAATCGCTTTGACAAACGTCAAAGCGACTGTGGCAGGGGCTATAAGAATTGAACTCATCTCATTGGTTTTGGAGACCAAGGCACAACCACTATACCAAACCCCTAAACAACATAGCAATTATATAACAAAAAAAAGTTTTTGTCAATGATTTTAAGCTATAAAAAATTGATTTTTTAGCTTTTTTATTTTAAATCGTTAAATTATTATAACAACGTAGGTTTGCATTATGAAAAAAAAGGTTATCCTTTATACGGACGGCGCTTGTTCGGGAAATCCCGGCTTGGGCGGTTACGGCGGAATATTATCGTACAAAGACGTTAGTCGAGAGTATAGCGGTAGTGAAATTTCCACCACGAACAACCGTATGGAAATTACGGCGGTTATCGTAGGTTTGCAAAAATTAAAATATCCTTGCATAGTTGAAGTTTACAGCGATTCCGCTTATACGGTAAATGCGTTTACAAACGGCTGGATTTATTCTTGGTTAAAAAACGGTTGGAAAAAAGCGGACGGAAAAGCGGTTTTAAACGTGGATTTATGGCAAGAATTATATAACTTAACAAAAATTCACGAAGTTGCTTTTCACAAAGTCGCAGGTCACGCGGATAATCCGATGAACAACCGTTGCGATGAACTTGCTCGTAGCGCTATTAAACAGTTGCGCGCTACGTTGCCACCCGATTTTGAAGAAAGTCAAAATACAGAAAATAATATTTTAAACGATTAACTATGGATAAGAATAAAAAAGAAGAATTGAACGTTTTAAAAACGAAACCTTTTTGGATTAATTTTTCAATACTGTCAGTTTTTACTGCAGTATCGATTTTACTTGAATCTTTGTGCTTAAATCTTGTAAAAGACGGCGTCTTTTTTAATTTTAAAACGTTATTTTCTATTGGCGCGATACTTTTGACTTTAATGGCGTACGGACTGTCCGTATTTTTTTACGTTAAAGGGTTTGACTCTATTTATAAAGTCTTTATTAGCGGTTTTGTATTGATAATAAGCGTATTAGCCGTTTTATATTTAATGTTAGAAACAGGCTTTTTTGAAGTTATTAACTCTACCGAGAAGTTTAAAGAATATTTAGAAGGCGCAGGGGCCTGGATGTCCGTCGCATATATCGTATTACAATTTTTACAAGTGCTCATATTACCAATTCCGAGTTTTGTAAGCGTTGCGGTAGGGGTTGCGCTTTTCGGTGCGATAAGAACGCTTATTTTTAGTTATTTAGCCATTGTACCTGCTTCGATTATCGCTTTTTTCGTTGGAAGAAAACTTGGCACGAAAGCCGTAGCTTGGATGATAGGGAAAGATACTTTGGAAAAATGGCAAAAAAAATTAAAGGGGAAAGATAATTTAATTTTATCAACGATGTTTTTATTGCCATTATTTCCCGATGATATTTTATGCTTTGTTGCGGGATTATCGTCAATGAGTAATAAATATTTTATCGTAATGATTTTGATTTGCCGGCTTGTGAATTTGACGGGTACGACGTTTTCCATTAATTTTATACCGTTCAATACTTGGTGGGGAATATGCCTTTGGATT
>SVHK01000051.1 GCA_015055865.1 Clostridiales bacterium
GATCTAAGTCCCTGCAAGTTATACGGCGGAGCAAATTATGGCGCTTTCGCCCAACGGCGTAATGCTTTCCGATGGTCCGGGCGACCCGAAAGAAAATTCTTCTATCGTAAAAGAAATAGAAAAGTTGGTTGGTAAAGTTCCGATGTTCGGAGTTGGATTAGGGCATCAACTTTTAGCGCTCGCGTTCGGCGCGGAAACGACGAAGATGAAATACGGACACCGTGGCGGACAACCCGTTAAATATTTGGAAAGCGGTAGAGTTTATATTTCGACGCAAAATCACGGTTATGAAGTTGCAATTCCTTCCGTTAAGGTCGGGAACGTGAATTTTGTGAACGCGAACGACGGTTCTTGCGAAGGGATTGATTATCCCGACTATAAAGCGTTTTCGGTGCAATTCAATCCCGAATCTTGTAGCGCGGCGCTTGAAGCGAACATTTTATACGAAAAATTCTTGAAGAATATGGAGGAAAAACGCAATGCCTAAAAGAAGTGATATAAAGAAAGTACTCGTAATCGGTTCAGGTCCTATCGTTATCGGTCAAGCCGCGGAATTCGATTACGCCGGTGCGCAAGCGTGTCGTGTAATGAAAAGCGAAGGCATTAACGTAGTTTTGTGTAACTCCAACCCTGCAACGATTATGACGGATAAGGCGCTTGCCGACGAAATCTATCTCGAACCGTTGACGGAAGAAAGTTTAAAACGTATTATTATTAAAGAAAAACCCGACAGTTTGCTCGCGTCTTTGGGCGGACAAACGGGTCTTACGATGGGTTGCAAGCTTGCTAAATCCGGTTTCCTTGAAGAACACGGCGTTCGTCTTATCGGTACGAAACTCGACGCTATCGACCGCTCGGAAGATAGAGAATTGTTCAAGGAAACGATGGAAAAAATCAATCAACCTTGCGTCCCGTCCGATATTGCTTATACGGTCGAAGAATGTGTATCGATTGCTAATAAGCTCGGTTATCCCGTTATTATTCGTCCTGCTTATACGCTCGGTGGCGCAGGCGGTGGCGTTGCTTATACCGAAGAAGAACTTCGCTTGATTTCTCATAACGGTTTGATGCTTTCGCCTATTACGCAAGTATTGATTGAAAAATATATCGCGGGTTGGAAAGAAGTCGAGTTTGAAGTTTTGCGTGATAGCGCTGGAAACGTTTTGACCGTTTGTTCGATGGAAAACGTTGACCCCGTTGGTATTCACACGGGCGATTCTATCGTCGTTGCTCCTGCTGTTACGCTTTCTACTAAAGAATATAATATGCTCCGTAGCTCTGCGCTTGCAATTATTACCGAACTTGGTATTGAAGGCGGTTGTAACGTTCAGTTCGCGCTTAATCCTAATTCTTTTGAATATTCGGTTATCGAAGTAAACCCGAGAGTTTCGCGTTCTTCTGCGCTCGCATCGAAAGCGACGGGTTTCCCGATTGCAAAGGTTACGTCTAAAATTGCGCTTGGTTATACGCTTGACGAAATCAAAAACGACGTTACGGGTACGTCTTACGCTTGTTTTGAACCGACGATAGACTATCTCGTCGTAAAAATGCCTAAATGGCCGTTTGATAAATTCTTGTACGCAAAGCGTGAACTTGGTACGAGAATGAAAGCAACGGGCGAAGTAATGTCGATAGGTACGTCTTTTGAAATGGCGATAATGAAAGCCGTTCGTGGCGCGGAAATTTCTACCACGACGATGAATTATAAAAAGTTCGTTAATACGCCGAAAGAAGAATTAAAAGAAAAACTCAAGGAAATGACGGACGAAAGAATCTTCGTCGTTTACGCGGCTTTGAAAAAGGGCGTTAGCGTTGAAGAAGTTTTTGAAATTACCAAAATCGACCCTTGGTTCTTGAATAAGTTTAAGAATTTAATCGCTTACGAAGAAAGTTTACCTAATCAAAAACTTACCCGTGAAGCGTATAACGAAGGCAAACGCCTTGGTTATTTGGATAAGGATATTGAAACGCTTAGCGGACAAAAAATTCCTTATCATAAGAAAGCGGTGTTTAAAATGGTTGACACTTGCGCAGGCGAATTTACCGCAAAAACGCCGTATTTCTATTCTACCTTCGACGAAACCGCGCACGACGAAGCGAAACCGTTTGCAACCAAGAGTGGTAAAAAACGTATCGTCGTAATCGGGTCGGGTCCTATTCGTATCGGTCAGGGTATTGAATTCGACTATTCGTCCGTGCATTGCGTATGGACGTTGAAAGAACTCGGCTACGAAGTGGTTATTATCAATAATAACCCTGAAACTGTTTCTACCGACTTCGACACGGCGGATAGATTGTATTTCGAACCGTTGACGCCCGAAGACGTACAACACGTTCTCGACATTGAAAAGCCTTACGGCGTTATCATTACGTTTGGCGGTCAAACGGCGATTAAGCTTTGTTCGTATTTTGATAAAAACGGTATTCGTATTCTCGGTACGAGCGCGGATAGCGTTGATATTGCGGAAGATAGAGAACGTTTCGAAGCGTTGCTTGATAAATATTCAATTCCGCGTCCGAAAGCGCTTACGGTTATGACGAAAGAAGAAGCGCTTAAAGCGGCAAAACAGCTTGAATATCCCGTACTTCTTCGTCCGTCTTACGTAATTGGCGGTCAAAATATGACGATTGCCTTTACGGAAGAAGACGTTTGTAGATATATGGACGTCATTTTGGCGCAAGGCATTGAAAACCCTGTATTATGTGACAAATACCTTATGGGCACGGAACTTGAAGTAGATGCTATTTCCGACGGAAAAGACGTTTTAATTCCAGGTATTATGCAACACATAGAGCGTACAGGCGTTCACTCGGGCGACTCCATTGCGGTATATCCCCCGTATAATTTGGACGATGCGATGCTTGAGAGAATTATCGAAGTTTCTACTCAACTTGCGCTTGAACTTAAGACGAAAGGGCTTATCAATATTCAATATTTAATTTACCGCGGACAACTTTACGTTATTGAAGTAAATCCCAGAGCGTCGCGTACCGTGCCTTATATTTCCAAAGTTACGGGCGTGCCGATGGTAGAGCTTGCGACGAAAATAATTGTTGGCGCAAAACTTAAAAAACTTGGATACGGTACGGGCTTGTATCCTTCTTCGCCTTACGTAGCGGTTAAAGTTCCCGTGTTCAGTTTTGAAAAACTCAACGACGTAAACTCGCAACTCGGACCTCAAATGAAATCTACGGGCGAAGTTTTGGGTATCGGTAAGACGTTTGAAGAAGCTATGTTTAAAGGTCTTGTTTCGGCAGGCTTTAAAATGTGTCACCCGTCAGAACGTCGTCCCGTAGGCGTGTATATGACCGTCAACGATATCGATAAACTCGATATGGTTACGATTGCGAAGAAATTCGGGGATTTGGGTTGTACGATGTACGCCACCAAAGGTACGGCAAAAGTTATTTCCGATTTGGGCTTTGACTGTAGCGTAGTTAATCGTCTTTCCGCAACGGACGAACTTATCCGTTTGATGGACGAAGGTAAGGTCGATTATATCGTTTATACGGGCAAGACGGATATGGAATCGATTAACGATTTCATTCGTTTGCATCACCACGCGATTTTGCTCGGTATCACCGTATTGACGTCGCTTGATACGGCGAACGCGCTTGCGGATATTATCGCAAGTAAGTTTACGGAAGACAATACCGAACTTGTAGATATTAACGCTTTGCGTAAGGAAAA
>SVHK01000029.1 GCA_015055865.1 Clostridiales bacterium
CTATTCGGTTTGATACTGCTGAACAGCTTTGCGCGTTTATTCAATCGGTTCAAGAAGCGTCGCCTGTGGACGGTTTCGTAACCTTAGAACCTTGGGATATGCCCGGGTACGATAGCAAAGTAATTATGGCGGCAGGGTGTTTTGTGGAAGGGGCTTCTATTGAACTTTCCGCCGATGCGCCCGTTAAACCGCCTTATACTGCGTATTTTCAAGGCGGGTTAACTTACGAACATTGTAAGTACGCGTTGAAATTGATTTTACAAAAATTAATGCCTAATGAATAAATAGAAAAACTCCTTGATTGAATTCAATCAAGGAGTTTTGGGTTATTTCGTTAAATCCCAATCGATTGGAGCGATGTTTTTCGAGCGTAAATATTCGTTTGTCTTAGAAAAAGGTTGACTTCCGAAAAATCCGCTGTACGCCGATAGGGGCGAAGGGTGCGCGCTTTCAATAATATAATGCTTTTTCGTATCAATTAACGGCTTTTTACTGCGAGCGTTACCACCCCAAAGAATAAATACGACGTTTTGCTTTTGTTCGGAAATAATTTTAATAACGCTATCCGTAAACCAAGCCCAACCGCATTTGGAGTGAGAGTTGGCTTGATGTGCGCGAACGGTCAAAGAAGTATTCATTAAAAGTACGCCTTCGTTTGCCCATTTGGTAAGATTGCCGGACGAAGGAATGTCGCAACCTAAATCGGATTTCAGTTCTTTAAAAATATTGACGAGCGACGGGGGGAAGGGGATTCCGTCTTGAACGGAAAAACAAAGTCCGTGCGCTTGTCCGTCGTTGTGGTAAGGGTCTTGCCCCAATAATACGACTTTTAACTCGTTAAACGGAGTAAACTTAAAACAATTATACAAATCGTATTTATTAGGATAAATCGTTTTCGTTTGATACTCTTCTATTAAAAATTGCCGTATTTCTTGATATTTCTCGCTTTCAAAGAGTGGTGCGAGTGGTTTATTCCAGTCTCCTAAATCAATCATAAATTTCTCCGATAATCAAGTAGTATGTCAAACATAATACCTATGCCTGACATAACTATTGATAAAATTAATTTAATTCTTCAATGAAGATAGAAAGCTTTTTCTTAAGATTTTCAAGGGCTTTTGCTTTGTTTTTCAAAAATTGTTCCGTGGTGCTACCGCTACCGGCTACGTCTGATATAGCTTTTACCGAGTAAACGGGGAGTTTTGCCGATAAAGCGACTTGTACGATTGCGCCACCTTCCATATCGCGAATGTCCGCGTTTAATTCTTGAGTTAAAAGGTTGTAATCTGAAACGGAGTCGTTAAATCTATCGGAAGTACCGAGATTTTTTTTGGGGTAAGGGGCATTAAAGGAAGAAAGGGGTAAATAGTTTTCGCTGTATTCGTCAAGCGTACCCATTTTCGTGCCGTTAAGTTGCGTCAAATCAAAGTCAAACTGTACTGCTTTTTCGATTTGGTAGACTTCGCAAAGTTTGGTAGTTTCGTTTAATCCCCCAGCAACGCCGAAGTTAAAAATGGTATCCACGTTGAATTTACTAATTAAAAGTTGTGTTCCGAGTGCGGCGTTTACTTTTCCGACTCCACAAACGACGAGCGTAATATCCTTGCCGAATGCCGACCCGATATAAACAGGTTTACCGCTAACGGTTAAAGAACTTGTAATTTTCATTTGGTCGAGCAGAATATCCGCTTCGCTTTGCATTGCTATAACTGCGCCAATCATAATAAGAACTCCTTGATTTTTAGTATTTTTGTTTATTCTTTCCTAAGCAAGACATTATAATCCAAACCAGATTTTATTTACTGAAAATTGCTTCGCCCCAAATCGAAAGATTTTAAGGAGATTTTGGGTTTGTTCGGATTATAGTCTTGGCAAATAGTTGATTTTTTATAACGAAAATGGTATAATTTCATATAGAAATAAACTCCCAATCGTTTGTATTTTCCGCGCAAACGCTTACGATATGCGAAAAAATTTCCTTTTGAACAATTTTAACGGGCAACTCTATATTTTTATATAAAAGTTTTCCTTTTGTAAAGACGAGTTTTTTTAAATCTACGGCAATAGAACCGCCCAACCATTTAATCGCGCTTTCTTTGATAGTCCAATGCTTTAAAAAGTCGTCCGTGTTTTTAATTTCTTCGCGTTCTTCAACGTAGAATTTTGATAAAACGGGTAAATAATTGGGCTTTCTATCACTCGGTTCGGCGTCAATTCCCACGTTCTCATTGCAAAATGCAATAAAATAATATTCCGTAGTGTGGGTAATTGAAATAAAAATCTGTGGTAACGAGCTATCGAAGAAAGATAGGAAAGGTTTTCCGTTTTCGTTTTTAACGATTGTATAGTCGGAAATATTTAATTGAGAGCGTAAAACGGCGTTAAGC
Source organism: Clostridiales bacterium (assembly GCA_015055865.1). Taxonomy (GTDB): domain Bacteria; phylum Bacillota; class Clostridia; order Christensenellales; family Borkfalkiaceae; genus Scatosoma. The sequence goes on from SVHK01000029.1 coordinate 2,388, forward strand.
ATTTCTAAAGAAGAAGCAAACGCGCGTTTCGGCGCGCAAAAGATTTTATTCATATCCATTATTATAACAGGAGAAAAAGAAAATGTCAACAAGAGCAGAACGCGCAAAAGAATTTTTTAAAAACGGTTACGCTTGTTCGCAAGCGGTTACAATGGCGTTTGCGGATAAAGTTCAAGTAAACGAAGAGCTTTTAGCTAAAATTACGTTGCCATTTGGCGGTGGGTTTGGTCGATTGCGTTTGGTTTGCGGAGCGGTAAGCGGTATGACGGCGATTGCAGGTCTAATCTTTTCTAACGAAAACGCAAGCAATAAAACGGAAGTTTACGAGATAGAACGCGAACTTTGCGAGCGTTTTGAAAAAGAAACGGGTAGTTTAATATGCTCGGATTTACTTACGGGCGCGAACTTAAAAGTAAGCGTTGGCGGAACTCCCGAGCGTAGAACGAATGAATATTATAAAAAACGTCCGTGCGCGGAACTCGTTTATCTTTCCGCGAAAATTTTAGAAGAGTATTTAAGCGAAAGAAACCTTTAAGATAAAATTTGCCCCCGAAAGCAGTTACTTTCGGGGGTGTATATTTATTTATTGCTCTTTGATACGTTGAAGTAGTATTCAACGACGTCGCCGTCTTGCATAATGTACTCTTTGCCTTCGGAACGGACTTTACCTTCGGCTTTTGCGGCGGAAATAGAACCGAGTGTAACTAAAATTTCCCAGTTTACGACGTCTGCGCGGATAAAACCTTTTTCGAAATCGGTATGAATTTTACCTGCCGCTTGCGGAGCTTTCGTGCCTTTGACAATCGTCCAAGCGCGCGTTTCTTTTTCGCCGGCGGTAAGATAGGAAATTAATCCTAAAAGAGCGTAAGATTTTTTGATTAAACGGTCGAGTCCGCTTTCGCCGAGCCCAAACTCTTCCATAAAGACCGCTTTATCGTCGGGGTCCATTTGAGAAAGTTCTTCTTCCGTTTTTGCGCAAATAACGAGCACTTCGCTTCCTTCTTGTTTCGCCCATTCTTTGACTTTTACGACGAAGGGAAGTTCGTTTTCGTCTTTTCCCATATCGTCTTCTTGAATGTTCGCGGCGTAAATAACGGGTTTGCTCGTAAGCAAGAAACAGTTTTTCATAAACTCTTCTTCTTCGCTCAAAACTTCAAAATTTCGTGCGGGTTTCTCGCTTTCAAGATGCGCGTAAAGCCGTTCAAGGAACGCGTATTCTTCTACGGCTTTTTTGTCCGAACCGCCACGAGCTTGTACTTTTACTTTATTCATACGGTTTTGTACTGCTTCCATATCGGAAAGAACAAGCTCAAGATTAATCGTTTCAATATCGCTTACGGGGTCGATGCGGTTATCGACGTGCGTAATATTTGCATTTTCAAAACAACGTACGACGTGTACGATAGCGTCCACTTCGCGGATATGCGAAAGGAATTTATTGCCTAAACCTTCGCCGTGCGACGCGCCTTTTACAAGACCTGCAATATCGACGAATTCGATGACGGCAGGCGTAATTTTTTTGCTGTCGTAAAGGGATGCGAGTTTATCGAGTCTTTCGTCTGGTACGGCAACGACTCCTACGTTGGGTTCAATCGTACAGAAAGGATAGTTAGCGCATTCCGCGCCTGCGTGAGTAATAGCGTTGAAAAGAGTGGACTTGCCTACGTTGGGAAGTCCGACGACACCGAGTTTCATAAGTTAAATTCCTTAAAAAATATAGTTTTTAAAATTTTTCTCGTAATATTATAATATAAAATTCAAAAATAAGCAAATTAAAGTTGCTCAATTTTTAAAAATATGTTAATATATTTAGGTAAAAATTTTGAAAATGCTCGTCAAAACGGCTTTTGACGAAAAAATGAAGGTAAAAAGATGGATTATAAGAAACGGATTGCCAGTAAATTGAAAATCGACGGAATAAGCGAAGACGAATTATACGACTTAATCGCTTTACCGCCTAACACGGAAATGGGCGATTACGCGTTGCCGTGCTTTAAGTTTGCAAAAATTTTAAGAAAAAGCCCCGTAATGATTGCGGAAGAATTGAAAAATGCGTTCGAAACGGACGACGTAATCAGCGAAGTATCTGCGGTGAACGGTTATCTTAATTTTAAAATTAACAAAGAAGGTTTCGTTCGTAGTACGTTGGATAAAATTTTTGCGGAGAAAGACGGGTACGGTAAATCTCAAGAAGGAAACGGAAAAACGATTTGCTTAGATTATTCGTCTATCAATATTGCAAAACCTTTCCATATCGGGCATTTGTCAACGACCGTGCTCGGTGGGGCGTTGTATAGAATCTTTAATTATCTTGGTTTTAAAGCCGTTGGTATTAACCATTTAGGCGATTACGGCACGCAATTTGGGAAACTTATTTCCGCTTACAAGCGTTGGGGGGTAAAGGAAGAAATAGAAAAAGGCGGAATTAGAGCGTTAAACGAATTGTACGTAAAATTCCACCGTGAAGCAGAAGCATATCCTGAATATGAAGACGAGGCAAGAGCGTATTTTAAATTAATCGAGCAAGGCGACGAAGAATGTCAAGCGCTTTTCCATTGGTTTAAAGATTTGACTTTAAAAGACGTGCAAAGAATTTACGATATGCTCGACATTCGTTTTGATTCTTACGCGGGCGAAAGTTTTTATTCGGATAAAATGCAACCCGTAGTGGATGAACTTAAAGAAAAAGGCTTGCTTGTAGAAAGCCGTGGCGCGCAAGTCGTCGATTTGGAAGAATACAATATGCCACCCTGCATTATTTTGAAATCGGACGGCTCGTCTTTGTACGCGACACGCGATATGGCGGCAGCAATTTATAGAAAGAACGTTTACGATTTTGATAAATGCTTATACGTCGTAGCGTATCAACAAAATTTACATTTCAAACAATTTTTTAAAGTGCTTGAAATGATGGGAAAAGAATGGTCGAAAGACCTTGTGCACGTCGCTTACGGTATGGTATCTTTGGAAGAAGGTACGATGTCGACAAGAAAGGGCAACGTCGTATTTTTGGAAGACGTTATCAATAAATGTATTCAAAAGGCGTACAAGATTATCGACGAAAAGAATCCTAATTTGGAAGATAAAGAAGACGTAGCGAAAAAAGTCGGCGTAGGCGCGGTTATTTTCGGTGCGTTGTATAATGCAAAAATTAAAGACATCGTATTCTCTTACGATAAAGTGCTTAACTTTGAAGGCGAAACGAGCGTTTACGTGCAATATACCTGCGCAAGAGCAAATTCCGTATTGTCAAAAGGTGGAATTCCTGAAACTTACGAGTTGCCTGAATTAAACGCCGTGGAATTCGAGCTTGTTAAAGCGATTTCTACTTTCCCCGACGTCGTGAAATCCGCGGCAGAAAAATACGAGCCGTCGTTTATCGCAAGATTTGCGGTGGACGTGGCGCAAAAGTTTAATAAATTCTATTTCGATTGCAAAATTTTGGCTGCGGAAACGGAAAAGACGAAAACTTTCCGTTTAGCGCTTACGAACGCTACGTTGCAAACGCTTAAAAACGCTTTTGGTTTGCTCGGTATCGGGATTCCTGAAAAAATGTAAAATTTCTCAACCGTCGCAAGGTAAGTCCTGCGACGGTTTTTCGTATCGTTTTCTCAAAAAACTTTTGAAAACGTCAAAAAAATTATCTTCAAACCCTTTACATTTTTTAGAAAAGTATGTTAATATAGAATGTGTTATGCTTTTTTATGCGTATAAAAATTTTTTTAATCTATTCGGTGAAAGATGAAAAATAATACCTTTTATCAAAACTTAATAGACGTACTCGAACCGAAAAAATCGGGCGACCATACTTGGTTTTTAGAGTTGCTCGACGAGGAAAAACAGACGGTTTATGAAAATAATCACATTGACGCGGTAATGAAAATGTTGCGTATTGCGCGTTTACGCGAACATAAACTTGCGATAAAGAACGCGGAAGCAGAAATAAAACGCATTGAAACGGAAGAAGAAAAAAACGCGGAAAACTATTGCAAAATAAGAGATTTATTAAAGGAAATCGAAAAACGTCAAGAAAGAATAGACGCCTATCGTTGTTTTTTTGACGAGCCGTATTTTGCTAGAATGGATTTAATTGACCAAATTGACGGGTATAACAGTTATTATATTGGAAAAAAAGGGGACGTGAAATTAGAAATCGTAGATTGGCGCGCTCCGATAGCAAAGAAGTATTATCAAAAATCTCGCGCGGGATTTTCTATTAACGAATACGATTATAAGACGATATTGCGTAGAGCTATTCGCGCAAAAGAAGGCAAAGTACTTGATTTTCGCGACGAGTTTTTGGCGGTTCGCGATTATTTAACGCCGGAAGAAATCGGCGGTAAAGATAAAGAAATCGTTTACGATGCCTATTTGCAAGAAATTATCGAAGAGAGAAAAGAAGAACCGTCCGTTAAGGATATTATTGAAACGATACAGGAAAAACAGTACGAAATTATCACGCAACCGGACGAAAAGAATTTCGTTTTACAAGGTTGCGCCGGAAGCGGTAAAACGATGGTAATGTTGCATCGTTTGAGCTATTTAATGTATAATAACGACGACATTAAATCGCGAGACGTACTCGTGATAACGCCGAGTAATTCGTTTAACGGATTTATTGACGAACTTGCGACGATTTTACAGCTTGAACGAGTGAAAACCGTTACGATTTACGATTATTTTTTACAAATTTTAAAGAATGAAAAGATTGATTTGTCTGATAAAATCGACGAATCCCAACAAGAAAGCGAAGCTTATCTTACGTATTTATATTCGCCTAAATTCCTTTTAGACGTCAAAAAGAAACTCAATAAAATTTACGATAGTTTATACGGGCTTTTTACCGGGGAAGAATGTAAAGATTATATTAAAAAGATTTTGTCCGATTGTAAAAAACAACTTTCCGCCTACGAATCGATAAAAAATTCTTCCCTTAGAATCCGTCGCGCGGTATTAGGCGAAATAAAAGAAAAGAAAGAGGGCGGATTATATTATACGAAACCTTTCAGAGATTTAATGAATTGCGTTTTAAATATCGAAGATTTCTTCGGCGGTACGTTAAAAAGCGAAAACTCGGCAAATCCGGATTATTTCTATCGGCATTTATCCGCTTTTTATAAAAGTTCGGCGTTCGTTGCGAAAAAGTCCGAAAGAATCGTTTCGGATACGGAAAGAACGTTAAACGAATTAAAAATCACGATTGAAAAAGAAATTGTAGATTTAAAACGATATAAACAAAAAATAGGGACGGTTGAAATTTATTCTTACGCGGAAAGAATAGAGCGCAGGGAAAAACTTTTACAAGAAACGGATAGGATTTTGCAAAAGGTGCTTTTGATTGGAGAAAGCAATACGGCGTTTATTGAATTTTACTCGTATTTCAAAGGCGAAAAGAATTTTTCCGCTATCGGCGAGAGCAACGGTTTCGTGGACGTGGCGAGATTTTTATATCGAGAAACGGTTAAAAAATTTAAACAAAAATACGGTTTGACGAGTAAAAAAATGTATAAATCGGACGCGTACGCGTTATGCGCGTTATGCGCGCTTATCGGTAAAAGATTATCGCCTGCTTACACGCATTTATTTATTGACGAAGGGCAAGATATTTCCGTGGGTGAATACGAGCTTTTGAAAATGGTCAATCCCAAAGCGTCGTTTAATGTCTTTGGCGATACGGAGCAAAACGTAACGCCTTGGCGTGGGGTTAGCGATTGGTCGAAAGCTTTTCCCGATTACGAAATATTCTTGTTAAATCAAAATTATAGAAATACCCACCAAATCGTTGAATTCGTTGCGAATACCTTGCAGGTAGATATGAAATCAATCGGCTTTAACGGTCCTGAAATCGAATGGATTAGAGCAAAAAATATATCGGCGTTTTTTAAAGGAAAAAACGGTTTGAAAGCCGTTATTTGTTCGGAAAAAATAAAGGAAGAGTATTTAAAAAAATCCTATAATTTACCTGCGGAACGGGGTAAAATATCAAAGACGAAAGTTAATTTTATGACCGTTTACGAAAGTAAGGGGTTAGAGTTTACTTCGGTGGTCGTAATCCCGTCGGGTATGAGTAAGAACGAAGAATATATCGCTTATACGCGCGCGCTGAAATCGTTAGCAATCGTAAAAGAATAAAGTTTAAGGAATCAAAATGCAAAAAGATATATTTTTAGTTGACGCGGATAACACTTTATTGGATTTTCACGCGTCGTCGTTTTTGGCGATTAAAGAAACTTTAGCGAACTTTTCAATCGAATGGCAAGAAGAATACGCGAAGATTTTCACTCGTTTAAACGATTCGCTTTGGGAAAAGCTCGAACGAAAAGAAATTACGAGAGAAAAATTGATAAAAATTCGCTTTCCGTTATATTTGAAAGAATTGGGATTAACCAAAATCGACGGGGAAGAATTTAACGAGAAATATTTGCGGTTATTATCCACTCGACCTTTGTATATTCCTGGCGCGGAAGAATTTTTGAAAAAGCTAAAGAAATACGGCAGGGTGTATATCGTAACGAATGGTACGGAATGGATACAAAAATCCCGTTTTGCGATTTTAGGGATTGAGAAATTCGTGGACGGAATATTCGTTTCCGATACAATAGGCGCGGATAAGCCAGACCCGAAATATACAAAATACGTGTTAAACGGCATAGACGAGTTTCAGCTTTCGCGCGCGGTTTGGATAGGGGATAGTTTAAGCGCGGATATTCAAGCGGCGGTGGAGGCGAATATTGATAGTATTTGGTATAATCCGGCGGATAAAAAATTAAAAGACGACGGAATCAAGCCAACGGCGATTGGGCAAAGTTTTTCGGAAATTTTATCCATTTTGGGGATAAATTGAAAAATTTGTGCACTTTTTTCAAAAAATTTATTTGTTATTTGTAAAAAAATTTGCTATAATAGGCGATAAAGAGTAGTATTGTGGGGATAACTTGCAATAAAAAGTCATAGAAAATTTACAGTTACGAGGAAGTCAATGGCAACGGAAAAAAATCAAACGGAACAAGCGTATAGCGCGAAAAACCTTGAGGTCTTGGAAGGGCTTGACGCCGTTCGTATGCGTCCCGGTATGTATATCGGTTCGACGGGTATTAAAGGTTTGCACCATATCCTTTGGGAAATCGTCGATAACGCGGTGGACGAAGCTGCAAACGGTTTCGCGAAAAAAATAACGGTTACTTTGCATAAAGACGGAAGCGCGTCGGTTGAAGACGACGGGCGTGGTATTCCGAGGATATACACCCGAAAGAAAAGGTTTCGGGTGTTCAACTCGTATTTACCAAACTGCACGCAGGCGGTAAATTCGGACAAGGCAATTACGCTTATTCGGGCGGTTTGCACGGCGTAGGCGCGTCCGTTACTAACGCGCTTTCCGAATGGTTGACCGTTGAAATATTTAGAAAACATATTTATAAAATGAGTTTCCATTCTCGTTTTAACGCGAGAAAGAAGAAGTTCGATTCGGGTATTCCCGACGGCCCGTTAGAAGATACGGGAGTTTCTACCCGTCGCACGGGTACGCTCGTTCGATTTAAACCAGACGCAAACGTTTTCTCGGAAACGGATTTCGATTTGGAAACGGTGGAAGAGCGTTTAAATCAACTTGCTTTCTTAAACAAAGGCTTGGAAATTGTTTTAATCGACGAAAGAATTTCGATGGCGGACGCTAAACGTCGTCGCGGGAATTTGTTCGCAAGCGAAGAAAAGGCGGTTGACGGCGCTGAAAAGCAAGAAAATACTCAAACGGAAGAACAACCCTTCTCGCAAACGGCGAGCGGACAGCAGTCGTTATTCGCGCAACTTGACGAATTGGCGCTTGAAAGCGAATCTTATCGCGTCGTATACAAATACGACGGCGGTATTAGCGACTACGTGAAGAGTTTGAACGAAGGTAAGCGCACTTTGTATTCCGCTCCGATGTATTATAAGGCGACCAAAAATGATATTTTAGTAGAGTTTTCTATTCAACATACGAGTGAATATACGGAAAGTATTTTCTCGTTCGTAAACAATATTCCGACTCCCGAAGGTGGTTATCACGAAACGGGATTTAAATCGGGGCTTGTTCGCGCTTTAAACGAATACGCTCGAACGAACGGATTTTTAAAAGATAAAGACGCTAATTTTTTGGGCGACGACTTCCGCGAAGGCTTGACGGCGGTTTTATCCATTAAAATGACTAACGTGCAGTTTGAAGGTCAAACGAAAACAAAACTCGGTAACCCCGAGGCGCGTCCTGCGGTGGAATCGGTCGTTATGGAAGGCTTGAATGCGTTGATGAACGCGCGAGGGTTTAAAAAGAGTTTTGAAGAAATTATAAAAAAGGCGCAAGGGGCGGCGAAAACCCGTTTAGCGGCGAAAGAAGCAACGCAAGCGGCAAGAGCAAAAAATAGTATCGACAATTTAACGCTTATCGGTAAACTTGCGTCCTGTTCGGGGAGAAAACCTGAGTTTAACGAAATGTTTATCGTAGAAGGCGACTCCGCAGGCGGTACGGCAAAACAAGCTCGTATTAGACAATTTCAATCTATTTTACCTTTACGCGGTAAACCGTTAAACGTAGAAAAGAAACGTTTAAATCAAATATTAGAAAACGAAGAAATTCGTACGATGATTTCCGCAATCGGCGCAGGGATTGACCCTGATTTCAAATTGGATAAAATCAATTACCATAAAGTAATTATTCTTTCCGATGCCGACCAAGATGGTATGCATATTCGTTGTATTTTGTTGACGTTCTTTTTTAGATATATGCGTCCGTTGGTGAACGGAGGGCACGTTTATATCGGTATGCCACCTTTATATAAGGTGTATAAAGGGGATAAAGTTGAGTACGCTTACGACGATAAAGAGCTTGCGGAAAAAATTGAGAAAATTGGTAAAGGTTATCAGCTTCAACGCTATAAAGGTCTTGGTGAAATGAGCGCGGAACAGCTTTGGGAAACGACGATGAATCCCGCGACTAGAAATTTAATCCAAGTAACCATTGAAGACGCTGCGAAGGCGGAGCGTATGATTACGACGCTTATGGGCGATAAGGTTGAAGGCAGAAAGGAATTTTTGGCAAAGTACGCGAACTTTAATAAGCGCGATACGTTTATAGACAAACTTGAGAAGAAGGAGAAGAAAGATGGCGAAAAGTAAGAAAGAACCCGAACAAATAGTGCCTACGGGTCAAACGTACGTCGAGCCGCTTGAAAAAGTTCTTCATTCTTCGATGTTGCCTTACGCGGAATTCGTTATTCTCGATCGTGCGTTACCGAGAGTGGAGGACGGGTTGAAGCCCGTTCAACGTCGTATTTTATTTACGATGAACGAAATGGGCTTAACGCCCGATAAACCGCATAAAAAGAGCGCGCGTATCGTCGGGGATTGTATGGGTAAATATCATCCCCACGGCGACAGTTCCGTTTACGACGCGATGGTTCGTATGGCGCAACAGTTTAATATGGGTAAAACGCTCGTCAACGGACACGGCAATTTTGGTTCTGTGGACGGCGACCCTGCGGCTGCAATGCGTTATACCGAAGCTCGATTAGAGCCTTTGGCGTTGGAGCTTTTACGCGATATTGACAAGGAAACCGTTTCCTTTTCTTTAAACTTTGACGATAGTTTAAAAGAACCCGACGTTTTGCCGGGTAGATTTCCCAATTTGCTCGTCAACGGTTCGTCGGGTATTGCGGTAGGTCTTGCAACCAATATTCCTACGCATAACTTAGAAGAAGTGATTAACGGCGTCGTGGCGTATATCGATAATCCTGCGATTACGCTCGAAGAAATGATGCAATATATCCCTTGTCCCGATTTCCCTACGGGCGGTACGATTATCGCAAACGAGCTTATTCAAGCGTATAAAACGGGTCGCGGTAAAATTGCTATTCGCGCGAAGCTTAATCTTGAACAAACGGATAACGGAAAGACGAATATCGTTATTACCGAATTGCCGTACCAAGTCAATAAAGCGCAACTTTTGCGTAAAATTGCGGAACTTCGCGAAGAAAAGAAAGAAGAACTTGCAAGCATCGACCACGTGGCGGACGAATCGGATAGAACGGGTATGCGCGCCGTTATTCGCGTGAAGAAGGACGCGAATATTCCTGCAATTTTGAGAGTTCTTACGAAATATACCGATTTGGAAGTTACGTTCGGTATCAATATGGTCGTTATTGCGGATGGTAAACCGCAACAACTCGGGCTTTTGGATATTATTCGTCATTACGTAAAATATCAACAACAAGTCGTTTTAAAAAGAACGTTGTTTGATTTACATCAAGCCGAGCAACGTTGCCACGTTTTGGAAGGGCTTATCGTTGCAGTTCAAAATATCGACGAAGTAATTGCGATTATTAAACAATCGGACGGTACTTCCGACGCAAGAGAACGTTTGATGGCAAGATTTTCTATTTCCGAAATTCAAGCGCAAGCTATTTTGGATTTAAGACTTGCTCGTCTTACAAAACTTGAAATATTTAAGCTCGAAAAAGAACTTGCCGACCTTAAAAAGCTCATTAAAAAGCTTACGGCAATTTCCAAGAGTGGAGATAAACAGCTTGAAGTAGTCAAAGAAGAAATTACGCAAATCAAAGAAACGTATCCTTCGCCTAGACGCTCGCGTTTAGTGTTTAGCGCCGATGAAGCAAACGAGCTATTGTCGGTAAAAGAAGAAAAAGCGCCCGGTGAAAAGTGTACGCTCGTTTATACGCTCGACGAAAAATTGAAAGTTTTGAAAGGTAAACAAAGCGACGCGTTATACGTTCCGTTAATTGGCAAGTATAAACCGCAATTGTTGGCGACGATAAAACTCGAAACGGTTACTGACCGTAGAATTCTTGCCTTTACCAATTTGGGTAATTGCTATAAATTAGATATTTATTCGCCCGAACTTGCTTGTAAACTTTCGGATAAAGGCGTTTCGTTGCAAGATTTGTTCAAAGACGCGGAAGACGGCGAGAAAATCGTTGCGCTTAAGGAAGTTGGCGAAAAATTACCAATCGGAAACCTTATGTTCTTTACGAAAAAAGGTATGATTAAAAAGACTGATTGGGCGGAGTACGACCAAAGAAAAGACAACTTTGTTGCGCTCAAACTAATTGACGGCGATGAGCTTTTATCGGTTGAAGAAGAAACTTTTGAAAACGACACGATTATTATCGTAACGAAGTTAGGCGTTTGTTTGAATGCGAAAAAGGACGATATTCCTTCACAAGGCAGAATTGCGTCCGGAGTACGCGGTATCCAACTTCGCGAAGGTGATAGCGTAGTATTCATGAAACAAATCAACGACGAAGGCGAAATTATCGTTGCGACGGACGAAGGTAAGTTTAAGAAAGTGCTTTGTGCGTTAATCGAACCGATGGGGCGGTACAAAAAAGGCTCGTTAATCGTAAGCATGCGCGACGGAGCAAGCGTTATTTGCGCGAATTACGTAACCGTGCCTTATCAAGTGGCGATTGCTGATAAGTCGGGTAACGTTATAGAAGTTTCTAGTGAGGATTTACCGATAGCAATGCAAAGCGCGAAAGCAAGAAGAATTTCGGCTTGCGCGGAAGACGACGTGAAATCGGTGTTCGCTCAAACGTATAAATTAATTAAAGATTAAACAAATTCGTTCATAACCCCATAATTTTCGACATAAGATATTGCATAGTTGCTGTATTGGAGGTCGGGATTTTGTGGGAATATATCGAAGAAAGGATAATTAAATGCGCGGAATATATCGTTGAAACGGGTTGTACCGTACGAACGTGTTCCGCGCGTTTTGGTATTAGTAAATCAACCGTGCATAAGGACGTTTCCGAGCGGTTGAGATTAATCGATAAGGATTTGTACGAAGCCGTTCGGGAAGTGTTGGAGAAAAATTTGAGCGAACGGCATATTCGAGGCGGTATTGCGACGAAAACCAAATACCAACACGAAAGCAAGAAAAATAAATAAAAACCATATTCGTTTTAGGCGTCTAAAAAGTGCTTTAACTTATTAGACGCTTTTAATAATTTAAAATAATTTAAAATAATTTTAACGATAATTTTACAATATTCGACGATTTTCGTTTACTTTTTTAAACAGTTTTGCTATAATAATAAATAATGGAGAAACGTTTTTAGGTTTATGAAAGGGAAATTGTCGATTGTAACGCAAATAGACGGCGGAGAAGAAACGTTTACAACGTTCGACGGAGAAATGTCATTTTCGCCGTTAAACGCAAGCGTTCATTATAACGACGGCGAATCGTTTGTTAAAATTGTGTTGGATTCACAAAAAATGACGATAGAAAGATTGGGCGATTACGGTTTTTTTCTTGAATTAAAAGAAAACGAAAGCACGAAAGCGCAACTAAACGTAGTCGGTTCAGTTGGCGATTTGACTGCATATACCGAATATTTGCGTTATTCCATTAAAGAAAAATCATTGTTGTTATCCGTGAAATATTTTCTCGTATTTGCAGGCGGAGAACGGCAAGAAATGAAAATACGCCTTACGGCAAGATTAAACGGTTCGGAGGAATCATGAAAATTCAATATTTAGGGCATTCTTGCTTTAAATTAACGGAAAGTACGGGTACGTCGGTCGTTACCGACCCCTATCAAAAAATCGGGTACGAACTTCCCAAAGATATTACCGCGACTGCGGTAACGGTTAGTCACGACCATTTTGACCATAATAATATCGGAGCTATTGGGGGAAATCCTACCATTTTAAGAAAGGACGGATTTTTTGACCTTGGCGGAGTAGAAATTACCGGTATTAAAAGTTATCACGACGAAGAAGGCGGTGCTTTACGCGGAGAAAACGTTATTTATAAATTCCGTATGGACGGCTTGGATATTTGCCATTTAGGGGATTTAGGGGAGAATTTTTCTGCGGAGCTTTTGGAACTTTTGTTGCCCGTTAATATTCTTTTGATACCCGTCGGTGGAAAATATACCATCGATTCTGAGCGTGCGAAAGAATACGTGGACCAATTGATGCCTGAAATCGTTATTCCTATGCATTATAAAACCAAAAGTTCGGATATAGATATAGAAAAGGCGCAAGGATTTTTGGACGAATTTGACGAAGAAGACGTTGACGTTTGTCATAAGGACGAATTAGAGTTTTCTCGTGAAGATTTAACGGAAGAAAAAACAAAAGTTATTTTGATGGAGAGAACGCAATAACTATGGAAAAAAACGTTGCCGAGTTAAAAATTGAATACGAACGCTATTTAAAGCAATTAAATATTGACTCTTTACGTTCGCTCGGTCGTCACGTAGGCGTTTATAATCCGACGGAAAATAAAAAGAAAGGCGAACTTATTGGGTTAATTATTTCCGTACTCGTCGGCGAAACGCAACCGGTTGATAGGACGAAACGGGGTGCGCCCGTAAAAGCGGTTTTGAATCCGGACGTCTTGTTGCGTTTAGACGAAATTGCCGAAAAGTTCGGGAATGGTATTCTTGTTGATAAGGAGTCCGATAAAAATTATAAAGAACAGGATAAAGCGATTATAGACGGATTGAATAAATATTTTAATTCGATTTCGAAAAATCGTGTAACCTTAAAATCTTCTGATGAAGAAATGGATTTAGATCCCTCGAACGTTTACGTTGGACAAATTGAAAAAATTTCGGATTTTTATGCGTTGATTCCTTTAAACGCGCGGGATTTCATCGAGCGAATCGTACTCGTTGAGAAAACGATGCAAGAAAATTCGCTTAAAGAAAGCGACGTTATTTCTTGTACGGCTAAAGCAAAGGGCGATATTCTTTTCGTTGAAAATGTTTTAACGGTCAACGAAAGCGGACGTGTGGATAGACGGGAAGATTTCGACGAAAAGGAAATTTCGTTTTTAAACGAAAAAATTCCTTTAAATAATAAATTTTTACAATATTTTTTACCGATTTCAAAAGGTGGGCGCTGTTCGGTTATAGGAGCTCCGAAAACCGGTAAGACGACCTTATTGAAAAATTTTGCTCAAGATTTAACGGAAAATACTCGTATTAATACTTTTGCGCTCTTAATTGACCAATCTATTGAAACCGCGATGAGTTTTAATAGATTGCTCGGTGATAGAAATTTGCTTTATACGACTTATGAAGACGATGCGCAAGCGCATTTAGATTTTGCGGAATTTATGTTAAAACGTGTAAAACGCTACGCGGAATCGGGTAAAGACGTCGTATTATTAATCGACGGCGTGCAATCGCTTGCAAAAGCCTACGACGAAGTTAATTATGCAAACGATAAGGTTTTATCTTGCGGTTTGATGACGAAAACGCTTCGGTTTATTAAGAAGTTTTTAGGCTCGGCAAGAGCTTTTAAAAACGGGGGTTCGTTGACTTTAATTTGCAGTTTAACGGATTCTACGGGAAATATTGAAGACGATTTGTTTATTAGCGAAGTGTCGTCGGTCTTTAACACAAAAATTTCTTTAAGCGGTCAACTTGCGATGAAACGAATTTTTCCGGCGATTAATTTAAGTTCTTCTTACGTGGACGGGTTCGACGATTTAATGAATTTGACGAATCGAGAAGAATATTTATTCATTTTTAATGATTTTCTTCCAAGATTTGGGGAAGAGGAATTGCATCGATTAGTCCAAAATTCTTCTAATTTTGACGATTTATACGGTAAAACAAAAGTCAAATTTGAAAATTGTAAATAATTAAATAATGGTTAGTTTGATAAAAAATCTCCGTTTTTTACGGGGATTTTTCTTTTATATTGGGTTTGGTATTAGAATATTGAAAGGCAAAAGGTTGTTTTTTATCTTAAACAACTTGAAAATGGCCGAAGATATAAGGTTTTTTTATGATAAATTGAAATTACGGTTATAAGAATTTTGAATACAATATATTGTGTGATATGCTTGACTTTAACACAATATATGGTATAATAGTAGAGTAAAAGTTTTTGAAAATTACTATATATTGTGTTAGGAAAGAGTAAAATGACACAAGATATGGTGTGTGATTTATATTTACTCAGTTAGGGAAATAGAGGTGAAGGGTATGAATATTATTAAGAGAAACGGACAAGAAATGGTGTTTGATATTGAAAAAATTATCAACGCTATCAAAAAAGCGAATAGGGAAATTGAATCGATTGCAAGAATTACGGACGAGCAAATTGAAGAAATTGCAAAAGACGTTGCCTTTGAATGCCAAAGGGTAGAACGTTCCGTAGGCGTCGAAGAAATTCAAGATATGGTAGAAAACCGTCTTATGAATCTTAAGGCGTTTGTTTTGGCACGCAAATATATTACTTATCGTTACACGCGTGCGTTGGTTAGAAAATCAAACACGACTGACTCTCGTATTTTGTCGTTAATTGAATGTAACAACGAAGAAGTAAAACAAGAAAATTCTAATAAAAATCCTACCGTAAATAGCGTTCAACGTGATTATATGGCGGGGGAAGTTTCCAAAGATTTAACGCGTAGAGTTTTATTGCCCGACGATATAGTTGCGGCGCACGATCAAGGCATTATTCATTTCCACGACGCGGATTATTTTGCGCAACATATGCACAATTGCGACCTTGTAAATTTGGAAGATATGCTCCAAAACGGTACGGTTATTTCGGGTACGCTTATTGAAAAACCGCATAGTTTTTCTACCGCTTGTAATATTGCTACGCAAATTATCGCGCAAGTTGCGTCTAACCAATACGGTGGACAAAGTATTTCGCTTACGCACCTTGCTCCGTTTGTTGACATAAGCAGAAAGAAAATTCGTAAAGAAGTAGCGGAAGAGCTTAGCGTCGCAGGGATAACGGACGAAAAATTGATTGCCAAAATTGCCGAAAAACGCCTTCGCGACGAAGTTAGAAAAGGCATTCAAATGATTCAATACCAAGTCGTTACTCTTTTAACGACGAACGGTCAAGCGCCTTTCGTTACGGTATTTATGTATTTAAACGAAGCGAGAAACGAACAAGAAAAAGCGGATTTGGCGTTGATTATCGAAGAAACGCTTAAACAACGTATTCAAGGCGTTAAAAACGAATCGGGGGTTTGGATTACTCCTGCGTTCCCCAAGCTTATTTACGTGCTTGAACCGGATAATATTTCCGAAGAGCAACCGTATTGGTATTTGACGGAATTGGCGGCGAGATGTACGGCAAAACGTATGGTTCCCGATTATATTTCCGAAAAGAAGATGCTTGAATTTAAGGTTGATAAGAATGGCGAAGGGCATTGCTATACCTGTATGGGTTGTAGAAGTTTCTTGACTCCTTACGTAGATGAAAACGGAAAACCGAAATATTACGGAAGATTTAACCAAGGCGTCGTTACGATTAACCTTGTGGACGTCGCTTTGTCGTCTGGTAAAGATTTTGATAAATTCTGGGAAATTTTCGATGAAAGATTGGAACTTTGTTATCGCGCTTTGATGCAAAGACATACCCGTCTTTTAGGTACGCTTTCGGACGCTGCGCCTATTCTTTGGCAATACGGCGCATTGGCGCGTTTAAAGAAAGGTGAGACGATTGATAAATTGCTTTTCGGCGGTTATTCGACTATCTCCTTGGGTTATGCTGGTTTATACGAATGTACGAAATATATGACGGATAAATCGCACACGGACGAGGAGGCGAAGCCTTTCGCGCTTGCCGTTATGCAACGTATGAACGATAAATGTAAAGAATGGAAAGCGAAAGAAAATATCGATTTCTCGCTTTACGGAACTCCCCTTGAAAGTACGACGTATAAGTTTGCTAAAGAACTTCAAAAGCGTTTTGGGATTATCCCCGGCGTAACGGATAAGAGCTATATTACGAACAGTTATCACGTTCACGTTAGTGAAGAAATTGACGCGTTTACAAAACTTAAATTTGAAAGCGAGTTCCAACAACTTTCTCCCGGTGGCGCAATTTCTTACGTCGAAGTACCGAATATGCAAAACAATATCCCTGCCGTTCTTTCGGTTATGAAATTCATTTACGATAACATTATGTACGCTGAATTGAATACCAAGAGCGATTATTGCCAAGTATGTGGATACGACGGCGAAATCCAAATCATTACGGACGCAGACGGGAAGTTGATTTGGGAATGTCCTTGTTGTAAGAATCAAGACCAAGCGAAAATGAACGTTGCCCGTCGTACTTGCGGTTATATCGGCACGCAGTATTGGAATCAAGGCAGAACGCAAGAAATTAAAGACAGAGTGTTGCACCTTTAATGAATTACGCTACGATAAAATGGACGGATATCGCGAACGGCGAAGGAGTTAGAATTTCTTTGTTCGTATCCGGTTGTACGCATCGATGTAAAAATTGTTTTAACGAAATCGCTTGGGATTTCAATTACGGCGAAAAGTTTAACGACGAAATTCAAGAGAAAATTTTGAACGAGCTTGGCGCGGGATATATCACGGGACTGTCGTTGTTAGGCGGAGAACCGCTTGAACCGCAAAACCAACTTGCGTTGTATCCTTTCGTGAAAAAAGTTAAAAAGTTGTATCCGAATAAAAACGTTTGGTGCTATACGGGATTTATGCTCGATGAAAAGACGGGCGAGTTAAAAGAACTGCAAAAAAACACGGGAGTTACAAAAGATTTGATTGCGCTTTTCGACGTTTTGGTGGACGGACCATTTATCGAAGAAAAGAAAGATATTCGCTTAAAATTCCGCGGTTCTTCCAACCAACGCATAATAGACGTACAAAAAACTTTAGAAAACGGCGAATGTGTTTTGTATATGGAATAAACTAAAAATTGATTAAATAAAATAATAGCGGTTGTTCGTAGTATTTGTGAACAACCGTGTATTTTTTTGAAAAATACTTGATTTTAATAAGAAAATATGATAAAATTATTTTATTATGATGAGATTTGAAAAAATGACGAAAAAGGATTTCCTTGCCTTTTGCGTGGCGTCCGTTTTCGGTGGTATAATGGTTAGTATCGGTGGCGTTGGTCTTTTAATTTCTAACGCAGTATTCCACGACGGCTGGGGTAAAGTCGTCGGTGGGATTATTTTCTCGCTCGCAATGTTCGTGGTTACGACGTTCGGTTTGTATTTGCTTACCGGACTTTCGACGAAGATTATTACGATGCGCGCCAAACATTTATGGTCGTTACCGACTTGTTTGTTTTTTAACGTAGTTGGTATCGCGCTTTCCGCTTTACTCGTAATCTATTCGCACGTCGAGATAGAAGTGGAAGCGGCTTTATTAATGGATACGAAAATTTGTGACGACGGTTGGGCGCTCCATTCGTTTTGTTCTGGGATTTTATGTGGTATATTAATCGGTCTTTCCGTATTTTTATGTAAATATACGGCAAAAAAACATTTATCGGCGACGATAGGTGTAATGTTTCCCGTGTTCGTATTCGTTTTTTGCGGTTTTGATAATTCTCTTGCCAATTTGTTTTACGTTTTTGTTTGTGGTCATATGAATTGGACGATGATTGTTTATTGTTGCGTATCGCTAATAGGCAATTTAATCGGCGGTATATTGGTTTCAATATTGCCGTTACTCAAAAAGAAAGACGAACCTAAAAAATATAAGTGTCCTTGTTGTGGATATTTCACGTTCGAAAAGAAAGAACGCGCTTACGATATTTGCCCCGTTTGTTTTTGGGAAGACGACCCCGAGCAGTTTGCAAATCCGACGATGTCAAACGGCGCAAACCACGTTTCCTTAGCGGTTGCAAGAGTAAATTACAAACATTTTAACGCTTGCGATACTGAGATGAAAAAATACGTGCGCGGTCCGAAAAAAGACGAATTACACGGCTATGATAGATAAACCAACTCCCCGTTTAATGCAACGGGGAGTTGAATTTTTTTATAGC
>SVHK01000002.1 GCA_015055865.1 Clostridiales bacterium
GTTATCACCGGTTGGAATACCCAATGGTATGCAGATAAAAAAGAATTCTCCAAATTCCTTAAAGAAGACAACGTAATCCGTACCTTCCTTAAGAAGAAGTACTATGCGGCTGCAATTAGCAAGATTTTAATTGAAAGAGCGGCAACGAGAATCGTCGTTACCGTTTACACGGCTCGTCCCGGCGTTATCATTGGTAAAGCTGGTAGCGAAGTTGAAATCATTAAGAAAGACCTTGCGAAACTTACCGGTGGTAAGGCAGTAAGCATCAACATTACGGAAGTAAGAAAGCCCGATTGCGACGCGCAACTCGTAGCGGAAGGCGTAGCTGCTCAACTTGAAAAGCGTATGTCTTTCAGACGTTCGATGAAGCAAGCGATTGGCCGTTCGATGAGAGCTGGTTGCAAGGGCATTAAGATGATGGTTAGCGGTCGTTTGGACGGCGCTGAAATTGCAAGAAGCGAACAATATCACGAAGGTTCTATTCCCCTTCAAACGCTTCGCGCAGACATCGATTACGGTTTTGCGGAAGCGCACACCACGTTCGGTATGATTGGCGTTAAGTGCTGGATTTACAAGGGCGAAGTTATCGCGACTGCGAAGAAGGTAGAAGGAGGCGAACAGTAATGTTAATTCCTAAGAGAGTAAAAAGACGTAGACAACATCGTGGTACGATGAAGGGTAAGGCTCAAAAGGGTAACGTAATCGCATACGGCGAATACGGTTTGGTATCCGAAGAGCTTGGCTGGATTAAATCTAACCAAATCGAAGCAGCCCGTATTGCAATGACGAGATTCATTAAACGTGGCGGTAAGGTTTGGATTGATATTTTCCCTCATAAGCCCATCACGAAGAAACCTGCTGAAACTCGTATGGGTTCCGGTAAAGGTTCAGTAGAATACTGGGTAGCAGTTGTTAAGCCCGGCAGAGTAATGTTTGAAATGTCCGGTGTTAGCGAAGAAGTTGCAAGAGAAGCTATGAGACTTGCGTCCCACAAGCTTCCCGTAAAGTGCAAGTTTGTTAAGAAAGAGGTCGTTGCGGAACCCGTAGCGGCAGAAGGCGGTGAAGAATAATGAAAGCTAAAGAAGTTAAAGAGATGACGAGCGAAGAACTCGTTGCGAAACTCGCTGAACTCAAGAGCGAACTTTTCAACCTTCGTTTCCGTCAGGCATCGGGTCAACTCGAAAGCCCTATTTCCATCAGAACCTGCAAGAGAGATATCGCTCGTATCAACACGGAAATCCGTGCGAGAGAGCTCAAGGCGTAAATCGGAGGTAGCCAATTATGGAAAGAAATTTAAGAAAAGAAAGAATCGGGCTTGTTGTATCCGATAAAATGGATAAGACGGTCGTTGTAGAAATTACCGAAAAGAGCAAGCACCCTCTTTATAAGAAAACCATCACGAAGAGTAAGCGCTTTAAAGCACACGACGAAGAAAATGCGTGTGGTGTAGGCGACAAGGTAAGAATCGTCGAGACGAGAAAACTCAGCAAGGATAAAAACTGGAGAGTTGCGGAAATCGTCGAAAAAGCTAAGTAATTAAAGGAGAGAAAAAGTTATGATACAACCTCAAACGAGGCTCAAGGCAGCGGATAACTCCGGCGCAAAAGAGCTTATGTGTATTAGAGTATTGGGCGGCTCCTTCCGTAAAACGGGCAACATCGGCGACGTAATCGTAGCATCCGTAAAAACCGCAACCCCTGGTGGCGCGGTTAAAAAGGGTGATGTTGTTAAAGCCGTTATCGTAAGAAGCGCGAAGGGTATTCGTCGCGCGGACGGTACGTTCGTTAGATTTGACGACAACGCAGCCGTAATTATCGACAACCAAAAACAACCCAAGGGTACGCGTATCTTTGGGCCGATTGCGAGAGAATTGAGAGATAAGGATTACATGAAGATTATCTCCCTTGCTCCCGAAGTACTGTAATTGTTAGGAGGACTAAAACAATGAACGTAAAAGTAAATGATAACGTACTTGTAATCGCCGGTAAAGATAAAGGCGTACAGGGAAAAGTCCTTGCCACGTCCCCCAAAGCGAATACGGTAGTAGTAGAGGGCGTTCGCGTTCAAAAGAAACACGAAAAGGCAAGAAAAGCGAACGAAACGAGTAAAATCGTTGAAGTACCCGGTCCTATCGACGCGTCGAACGTAATGGTCGTATGCCCCACCTGTGGTAAAGCTACGAAAATTAAACACAGCGTTGTTGACGGCAAAAAGGTAAGACTTTGCGCTTGTGGCGCAGTTCTTGATAAGGCGTATTCGAAGAAGGCTGCAAAGGTTGCGGCTACCGAAGAAGCTCCTAAGAAGAGAACGAGAAAGCGCGCGGCAAAAGCTGAAACGACCGAAACGACGGAAAACAAGTAACGAGGTAGAGCAAAATGGCAGAAAAAGTTTATAAAAACAGAGTAAAAGAAAAGTACGAAAAAGAAGTTGTACCTTTCCTTATGAAGAAATTCGGCTACACGTCCGTTATGCAATGCCCCAGACTTGTAAAAATCGTAATCAATACGGGTCTTGGCGACATTAAAGATAACGCGAAATCCATTCAAACGACCGAAAATGAAATTAAAATCATTACCGGTCAACAACCTATCTTGACGAAGGCGAAGAAATCCGTCGCAAACTTCAAAGTAAGAGAAGGTCAAACGGTTGGTATTAAAGTAACCCTTCGCGGTGAAAGAATGTACAATTTCTATGACAAGTTCATTTCCATCGCGCTTCCCCGTCTCCGCGACTTCCGCGGTGTGTCGGATACGGCGTTTGACGGACGCGGCAACTACTCGGTTGGTCTTAAAGAACAACTTATCTTCCCCGAAATCACCTACGATCAAGTAGAAAAGATTAGAGGTATGGACGTATGCATCGTTACGACGGCGAATACGGACGAAGAAGCAAGAGAGCTTTTGAGAGCGCTCGGTATGCCTTTCAAGAAGTAAGGAGAAACGAACATGGCAAAGAAGTCAATGATTAATAAACAGCAAAGAACGCCTAAGTTCTCTACGAGAGCTTATACGAGATGCACCATCTGCGGAAGACCCCACGCGGTATTGAGAAAGTACGGCGTATGCCGTATTTGCTTCCGTGAACTTGCGTACAAGGGAGAAATTCCCGGCGTTAAGAAGTCGAGCTGGTAATAGGAGGTAAAACGAAATGACAGATCCTATCGCAGATATGCTTACTAGAATCAGAAACGCAATTACTGCAAATAAGGAAGGCGTGGAAATTCCCGCGTCCAATGAAAAGAAAGCGATTGCCGAAATCCTTCTTTCCGAAGGTTACGTTAAAGACGTAAAAATCGTAGAAGACGGTTACAACGGTAAAATCGCAGTTACGCTTAAATACAACGACAAGAAATCGGTTATTAACGGTTTGCAAAGAGTATCCAAGCCCGGCTTGCGTACTTATGCAGGCGTTGCCGATATGCCTAAAGTTCTTGGCGGTTTAGGTACGGTTATCGTATCTACCAACAAGGGTATTATGACGGGCAAGCAAGCAAAGGCGGCTAACGTAGGTGGCGAAGTCCTTTGCTACGTTTGGTAATCGAGGGGGGTAGAAACAATGTCGAGAATTGGTAAAATGCCCATTGCGATTCCCGCAGGCGTAACGGTAGAATTTAAAGACAGCATCGCAACCGTTAAGGGTGCGAAGGGTGTCTTGACGAGAGAAATCGTCGGCAACATCGGTATGGAAGTTGTAGGCAACGAACTTATCGTAAAAGCGCTTGACGATAAAGCAGATACGAACGCAAAGCACGGTCTTTATAGAGCACTCCTTGCCGGTATGGTTAAGGGTGTATCCGAAGGCTTTGTAAGAACTTTGGAAGTTAAAGGTGTAGGTTGGAAAGCTCAAGTTCAAGGCAACAAGCTTGTATTGAACGTAGGTTTCTCCCATCCCGTAGAAATGATTGCACCCGAAGGCATCAAGTTTGAATGCCCGACGCTTACCGAAGTAAACGTTTGCGGTATCAGCAAAGAACTTGTCGGTCAAACGGCAGCAAATATTAGAGCTATCAGAGTTCCCGAACCTTATCATGGCTACGGTATCCGCTATAAAGGCGAATACGTAGAACATAAGGAAGGTAAGACCTCCGGTAAGAGTAAGAAATAAGGAGCGTTAAAGTATGATTTCCAAAATTGATAAAAATGCAGTAAGACAAAGACGTCATGCTCGCGTCAGAAAGACGATTACGGGAACCGCGGAAACGCCCCGTATGAACGTTTACAGAAGTCTTAATCACATTTACGTTCAAGTTATCGACGATAGAGCTGGTAACGAAAAGGGCGGTGTGACTTTAGCGGCTGCGTCCACGATGGACAAAGCGGTTAAGGAAAAGATTCAAGGTCTTAACAAGACGGACGCAGCCAAGGTTGTCGGCGCTATTGCCGCTGAAAAAGCAATGGCAAAAGGCGTTGAAACGGTCGTATTCGACAGAGGCGGTTATCTTTACACCGGTCGTGTAAAGGCAGTCGCAGACGGCGCAAGAGAAGCCGGACTTAAATTCTAAGGAGAGGGTACAATGGCAGACGAAAAGAGAGAAAGAAGACCTCAAAGAAGACAAGCTGAAGACGATGGCTTGGTTAAAAAGCTGATTGAAGTAAACCGCGTTACGAAGGTTGTAAAGGGTGGTAAAAACATGCGTTTTGCAGCTCTTGTAATCGTAGGCGACGGTAAGGGTAAAATCGGCGTAGCAACGGGTAAAGCAAAAGAAGTTCCCGAAGCTATCGAAAAGGCAACTTTGAGAGCGAAAAAGAACATGGTATCCGTTTCCATCGTGGACAACACGATTCCTCACACCGTTATCGGTAAATTCGGTCGTGGCTCGGTTTTGATGATGCCGGCAAGCGAAGGTACCGGTGTTATCGCGGGCGGTCCCGTTCGTGCGGTTATGGAAGCTGTTGGTATTAAAAACATCAGAACGAAGTCCCACGGTTCTCAAAATCCCGGAAACTGCGTAAAAGCTGCAATTGCTGGTTTGGTTGAGCTTAAAACGGCTGAACAAGTAGCGGCGCTTCGCGGTAAGTCGGTAGAAGAAATTATGAACTGAAAATCGGAGGAACAAGACAATGGCAAAAATTAAAGTTACGCTTGTAAAGAGCACGATTGGGCAAGTAGAATCCGTTAAAGGCACGGTTGCTGCGCTCGGTCTTAAGAAAATCCGTTCTTCCAAAGAACTTGACGATACCCCTGCAATCCAAGGGATGATTAAAAAGGTTCAGCACCTCGTCAAAGTAGAAAACGTTTAAGAGGAGTTTGATTATGAGAATAGATACTCTTTCTCCCGCAGAGGGAGCAACTAAAGAACCGAAAAGACTTGGACGCGGTATCGGTTCGGGCTTGGGTAAGACGTCCGGTAAGGGTCACAAAGGTCAATGGGCTCGTTCCGGCGGTGGCGTACGTCCTGGCTTTGAAGGCGGTCAAATGCCTATCGCGCGTCGTGTACCTAAAAGAGGTTTCAACCATAACGGTAAGAAAGTTTACGTTATCGTAAACCTTGCTGACCTTGCTGACCTTGCTGAAGGAACGGTAGTAGATTACGGTTTCGTAATGGAAAACGGCCTTGCAAAAGCAGTTAAGAACAACAGCGGTTTGAAAGTTCTTGGCGACGGCGAACTCAACGTAGCGCTTACGGTAAAGGCGGCGAAGTTCTCCGCATCCGCGAAAGCTGCGATTGAAGCGGCTAAAGGCACGGCGGAGATTATTTAACAGGAAAGACGAACGGAAAACCGAAAATCGGTTTTCCGTAGTTCCCGTTATTTCTCCAAATTCGCGTATTGTTTACGCGAAAGAGTTGAGCAAATTTGCTCAATAACAAACCATTAACGGAGAATAAAATGTTACAAACAATTATTAATGCTTTTAAAGTAAAGGAAATCCGTAAAAAGGTGTATATGATGCTCCTTTTGCTCTTGGTTTTCCGTATCGGCTGTTTCATTCCCGTTCCCGGTTTGACGAGAAGTACGTTTGAATCCGCTGTTAGCGGTAACGACTTCCTTACGTTGATGAGTAGCATTACCGGTGGTGCGCTTGCGCAAGGTACGTTGTTTGCGCTCGGTATCGGGCCGTACATCAACGCGTCCATTATTATGCAACTTTTGAGCGTTGGTATTCCTGCGCTTGAACGTTTGTCTAAACAAGGGGAAGAAGGACGGAAAAAAATCTCGCAAATTACGAGATATGTAACCATTCTTCTTGCGGTTATTCAGTCTATTGGTATTATCGTTAGCTTTGCTAATTCCAGCGGCGCAATTCAAACTTCGTTGTTCTTCAATGAAACTTGGGTTGCAGGTGTATTCATGACGTTGGTTTACACGGCAGGCGCGCTTATCGTTATGTGGCTTGGTGAAAGAATTACCGACTACGGCGTAGGCAACGGTCAATCTATGATTATTTTCGTAGGTATCATCGCGACGGCAGGTCAAATGATTCTTGCGAAATTCGAAGTTCTTTTCGGTGGCGACGTTGACGTCGTTTGGGAATTGCTTGCGTTTGCTCTCGTTAGCGTCGTAATCTTCTTCGCAATCGTTTACGTTGACCTTTCCGAAAGAAAAGTACCCGTTCAATATGCGAAACAAATCAAAGGTAGAAAGATGTACGGTGGTCAATCGTCCAACATTCCCATTAAAATTTCGGGTGGTGGGGTTATGCCTCTTATCTTCTCTTTCTCGATTTTGAGTTTCCCTCAAATGCTTGCAAGTATGTTCTGGCCCGATAGCGATTTTGCTATATGGTGGACGAACTGGATGTCGGCGTCTGCAACTGGTTGGGGTAGCGTAGTTTATTCCTTAGTACTTTGTCTTTTGATTTTTGCATTCTCGTTCTTTTATGCACAAATGCAATTCAATCCCGAAGACGTATCTAAGAGTATTCAACAAAACGGTGGCTTTATTCAAGGTATTCGTCCCGGTAAGGCGACGGAAAACTATTTGAAAAAGATTTCTAATCGTATTACCCTTTTTGGCGCAATTTATCTTTCGTTGGTTGCGTTCATTCCTTCGCTTGCGTTCGCGTGGGCGTCTATGGACCTCGTTAACGTATTCTCGACGACGGGTATTCTAATCGTCGTATCTTGCTCGATAGAATTTGAAAAACAACTCCAAGCGCAAATGATGATGAAGAATTATAAAGGATTCTTAAAGTAAGAAAATAAAGTTTGCGTTTCTCTTTTTGAAGGGAAACGCAAACGAAAAAGTAAGACTAATTCCAAGAGGTAACAATGAATATTATTTTGCTTGGCGCACCCGGCGCGGGTAAAGGTACGCAAGCTTCGAGAATTTCCGATGCTTACGCACTTCCCCATATTTCGACGGGCGACATTTTTAGAGAGAATATTAAAAACGAAACGGAAATCGGACTTCTTGCAAAGTCCTATATCGATAAAGGTCAACTTGTTCCCGACGAAGTCACTTGTAAAATCGTAGAAAACCGTATTGTAAAACCTGATTGCGAAAAGGGTTATATGCTCGACGGTTTTCCTCGTACGATTGCGCAAGCGGAAGCGCTTGATAAGGTAGCTAAAATTGATTTAGTTATTAATATGGACGTAGATTTTGCGTTGATAATGGATAGACTTTGCGGTAGAAGAGTTTGCAAAGACTGTGGCGAAAGTTATCACGTAACGACGTTGAACGGCGCGACGACATGTTCGCGTTGTGGTGGCGAACTTTACCAAAGAAAGGACGATAACCCCGAAACGGTAGAAAGTCGCTTGGCTGTATATAGCCAACAAACGGCGCCTCTCATTGAGTACTATAAGGCGAAAGGCTTACTTTTTAACGTCTTAAGTAACGGAACTCCTGAAGAAACGTTTGAAATGATTGCTAAAAAGCTTGATTCTTTTTCTAAATGATTTACGTTAAAAGCGAAAGAGAAATTGACTTGATGCGTGAGTCCTGCAAAGTCGTTCGCGACACTTTAGGGTTTGTTGGTTCGAAAATAAAAGCAGGAATGAGCACGAAAGAGATTGATGAACTCGTAGAGCGGTATATCCGTTCAAGTGGCGCGTATCCTTCGTGTTTAGGTTACGGCGGATTTCCAGCGTCGTGTTGTGTATCCGTTAACGAGATGGTCGTACACGGTATTCCCGATGAAGATACTATTCTTCAAGACGGAGATATCGTAAGCGTAGATTTGTGCGCTTTAAAAAACGGTTATCACGGTGATGCGGCAAGAACCTTCTGTATTGGAGAAGTAACGCCTGAAAAACGTCAACTCGTCAAAGTCACGGAAGAATGTTTCTTTAAAGGAATTGAAGGATTGAAAGCGGGAACACCGCTTTTCGATATCGGATACAAAGTGCAAAAGCACGCCGAGTCTTTTGGATACGGAGTTATCCGTTCCTATACGGGACACGGTATCGGCGCTGAGATGCACGAAGACCCGTCTGTTCCAAACTACGGTAAGTTGGGTACGGGAGTTCGCTTAAAAGCGGGTACGGTACTTTGCGTAGAGCCAATGATAGCGCTTGGTAGTTGGAGAGTGAGATTGCTCGACGACGGTTGGGGCGCGGTAACGGCGGACGGAAAACCTGCGGCGCATTATGAAAATACTTTAGTAGTGCGCGAGGACGGCGTTGAAATTTTAACGCTTTAAAATAGCCAATAAAAAATCGGAGGAAAATTCTGTGTCCAAAGACGACGTAATTGAAGCGGAAGGCAAAGTAATCGAGTCCTTGCCGAACGCGACTTTTAAAGTTCAACTTTCAAATGGTCACGTCATTACGGCTTATATTTCCGGTAAACTTCGTATGAACTATATTAGAATCATTGAAGGGGATACCGTGAAATTGGAAATGAGCCCGTACGACTTGACGAAAGGCAGAATCACTTGGCGTAGCAAGTCGTAATAAAAACGACTCAAGAAGTTTAAATCAAGGAGAAAATACAATGAAAGTCAGACCTTCTGTAAAACCTATGTGCGATAAGTGCAAAGTTATTAAAAGAAACGGTAGAGTTATGGTAATTTGTTCAAAAAGTAAGAGCCATAAGCAAAGACAGGGCTAAAAACGCTTGACAAGTCCGGAAAAATTTGGTATAATATTTTTATGCCGAATTTCGGGTAGCGAATCTCGTGAGAGTTTTTCCCGAAAATTTAATATGTAATTGAACTGAATTTCCGTAAAATTTACGGAAATCAGTTTTGTTGCGTTTAAGAAACACCATGCGATTGGGCTAAAAAAGGCAAAAACGTCGTGGTGGGTTCTTTATGTAAAAAAGGAACGGCTTTTTCGAGTAAAAGCGAAAACAATACAGTGAAAGCCAAGGGCATTTTCCACTGCCTGACGCGGACACTCGTTAGCGATAGATAAAAATATTAAATAAAAAAACGGAGGACATAAATCAATGGCACGTATTGCCGGTGTAGATTTACCCAGAGAAAAGAGAGTAGAAATCGGTCTCACCTATATCTATGGTATCGGTTTGACGACTTCTAAAAAGATTCTCACGGAAACGGGTATCAATCCTGATACGAGAGTTAAGGACCTTGACGAAAACGACGTTTCCAAATTGAGAGAATATATCGACCACAACCTTAGAGTAGAAGGTGAACTTCGTAGCGAAGTTTCCTTGAACATTAAGCGCCTTATGGAAATCGGTTGCTATAGAGGCATCCGTCACAGAAAGGGCTTGCCCGTACGCGGACAAAGCACGAAGAGAAATGCTCGTACGCGTAAAGGACCTGCGCGCGCTATCGCAGGCAAGAAGAAATAATTGAGGAGGCGATAAAGTATTATGGCAGAAGTTAAGAATAAGAAAGTCGCTACTCGTAAGCGCAAAGAACTTAAGAAGGTTGACAAAGGACAAGCGCATATTCAGTCCACGTTCAACAACACTCTTGTAACGATTACCGATATGGCTGGTAACGCAATTTCTTGGTCGAGCGCAGGTTCGCTTGGTTACAAGGGTAGCAGAAAGGGTACTCCTTTCGCAGCGCAAATGGCGGCTGAAACCGCAGCAAAAGCAGCAAAAGAACACGGTCTTCGTAGCGTAGAAGTTTACGTAAAAGGCCCTGGCGCAGGTCGCGAATCCGCAATCCGCGCGCTTGCTACTTGTGATTTGGAAATTACGTTGATTTCCGACGTATCCCCCATTCCTCACAACG
Source organism: Clostridiales bacterium (assembly GCA_015055865.1). Classification (GTDB taxonomy): domain Bacteria; phylum Bacillota; class Clostridia; order Christensenellales; family Borkfalkiaceae; genus Scatosoma. The sequence goes on from SVHK01000002.1 coordinate 10,096, forward strand.
GTTGCAGACCCCCGAAGCGTCGTAGAGTTTAATCAGGAGGCAGATAGAAAGTTATGGCAAGATACAGAGAAGCAAAATGTAAACTTTGCAGAAGAGAAGGCGCTAAGTTGTTCCTTAAGGGCGACAAGTGCTATATGGAAAAATGCCCGTTCAATAAGCGTCCGGTAGCTCCCGGTCAACACGGTGCGGATAGAAAGAAGGTTTCCGAATACGGATTACAGCTTCGTGAAAAGCAAAAGACGAAGAGAATTTACGGCGTACAAGAAGGTCAATTCCATAAGTATTACGAAATGGCTGACCGTATGAAGGGCGTAACGGGTGAAAACATGCTTTCGCTCCTTGAAAGAAGACTTGACAACGTTGTTTATAGAATGGGGCTTGCTCCTTCTAGAACGCTTGCGCGTCAAATCGTGAGCCACGCACACCTTTCCGTTAACGGCAAGACGGTAACCGTTCCTTCCTACATTGTAAAGGCAGGCGACGTAGTTTGCGTTAAAGAAAACAGAAAGGGCAATAAATATTTTACCGCATTAAAAGAAACGGCTGCAAACAACACCCTTGTTAAATGGGTTGAATTTGACAGAGAAAAACTTGAAGGAAAGGTATTGGCTCTCCCCACCAGAGAAGATATCGACAGCCAAATTGCAGAGCATATGATTGTCGAATTGTACTCCAAATAATTGAAAAATATAAGGAGGTAGCATAATGATCGAAATGGATATGCCTAAAATCGAGGTGTTGGAAAACGACGATTTCTATGCAAAAGTCGTTTGTGAACCCCTTGAAAAAGGTTTCGGTCTTACTATTGGAAACTGTTTGAGAAGAATACTTCTTTCCGCGTTGCCCGGCGCAGCGGTTGAAGGAATTAAGTTTCTCGACGGTAGCGTAAAGCATGAATTTTCCGCCGTTGAAGGTATTAAAGAAGACGTGACGGAAATTATTCTCAACCTTAAAGCGCTTGCGATGAAAACGTCGATTGTTGATAAAGATTACGAAAAGGTTCTCCACATCACGAAAGAAGGACCTGCAGTTGTTACCGGCAAAGACCTTAACGTTGATGCGGAAATTGAAGTCATTAACGGTGACCAATACATCTGCACGATTGACGAAGGCGCAAAGCTTGACGTTGAGCTTACCGTAGGTAGAGGTAGAGGGTACAGACCTGCGAAAGAAAATAAACAACCCGTAGTCGATTATATTGCAATCGATTCCATCTATACCCCCGTACAACGCGTCAACTATTCCGTTGAACCTACTCGCGTAGGTCAAGCGGTTGACTATGATAAATTGACGTTAGAAGTTTGGACGGACGGTACGTTCTCGGGCAAAGATATTATTTCTTTGGCTGCAAGAATTATGCAAGAACACATTAGTCTTTTTGTGAATTTGAGTGAAAAGATTAAGGGCTTGGATAACATTCTTAACAAATCCGAAGACGACAAACAACAACAAATTCTCAAGATGTTGATAGAAGAAATGGACCTTTCCGTTCGTTCTTATAACTGCTTGAAGAGAGCAAACATTCATACCGTAGAAGATTTGACGAAGAAAACGGAAGACGATATGTTAAAGGTAAGAAACCTTGGCAGAAAGTCGCTTGATGAAGTTATCAATAAATTGGCTTCTTACGGTTTAGCATTAAGTAAACAGGAGGAATAAAACTATGCCCGGCAAATTGGGAAGAACGTCCAAAGAAAGAAACGCTCTTTTGAGAAACTTAGCGTCTCAACTTCTTTGGTATGGTAAAATTGAAACGACCGCTGCAAAGGCAAAAGAACTCAAATCTTACGTTGAAAAGTTGATTACCAAAGCGGTTAACACGTATGACGATAACATCGAATTCGAAGTAACGAAGACGGATAAGAAAGGCAAGGAAATCAAAGCGACCAACATTAAAGACGGTCCTAAGAAGCTTGCTGCTCGTCGCGCAATCATGGCTAAGACCTATGATTTGCAAGAAGTAAAAGCCTTCAACGAAAAGAAGAGTGACTTCAAAGCAAGAACTGCTGACGTTCAACATCCCTTGATGGACAAACTCTTCAACGAAATCGCGCCTAAATACGCGGCTCGTAAAGAAGAACTTGGTCAAGGTGGCGGTTACACGAGAATTTACCTTCTCGGCGAACGCCGTGGTGATGGCGCTGAAACGGCTATCATCGAATTGGTCTAAACCAAAATCAAAATCCGACCCGAAACGGTCGGATTTTTTCATTATTAAGTTTTAAATAAACAGATTAGGCGTTTTTTGTTGTAGTAATTGCAGTTTGTTTATGTTATAATTCTTTTAGCTTAAGCAAAAAGAATATTTTAATTAATTTTAGGAGAAAAATAATGAATACTGATAAAATTTATGCGGAACAAATTGCAAACGAGTATGCGCCTAAACAAACTTCTAAGGCTAAAGCGTTGAAGAGATTGGACGCGAAAGCTAAAAACCCTGCGAATATATTCGCTTATACGTTCGGTACGTTTTCTTCGCTCGTATTAGGCACGGGTATGTCTTTGGCTATGGGGGTTATTGGCGGTGGAGCACCTTTAATGATGGCGGTAGGTATTGTTATCGGTTGCGTCGGCATCGTTGGGGCGAGTGTAAACTACCCGTTGTATAAAAAAATATTGACAAAATCTAAAAATAAATATGCAAGCGATATTATTAGCCTTGCAAACGAAATAATCAACGAATAATAAAGATATGTTCGTTTCGCTAATTCAAAGAATAAGAAAAGATATACCTTATAGAATAAAACTTCTTTTATGTTGTTCTTTCTTTGTAAACTTAGGTTACGCACTCTTTCTTTTTATAGTAGGGAAAATTGCTTCGGAGCGATGGTTTTTAGTATCTTCGGTATATTACGGTGTTTTGGCGGTAGTGCGCATTTATTTGTTTCGAAACTTGCTTTCTCATAGGCAATTAGTTTCAAAAATTAAAATTATGCGCGCTTGCGGGGTTGCGCTAATCGTCATCAATTTAGTCGTTTCAAAGATGATGTTTTTTTTAATCGATGAAACGGAAAGCGTACAACATCACGAAATTACCGTGATTACGATGGCAACTTATACGTTTAGCGCGTTGACGTTAGCAATTCATAATAGCGTAAAGTATTTGAAAAAGAACGACCACTTGCATTTTAGCGTGAAAATAATTAGTCTTATTTGCGCAAGCGTTTCGTTGGTAACGCTAACGAATACAATGCTTGCAACGTTTGGAGCAGAAAAAGTATTGCTTCGTAGCATCGTTTTACCCCTTTTAAGTGGCGCAGTTGCGATTTTTATCCTTTTAAGCGCGGTTATGATGATACGAAAGGCGAATTTGGAGTTGAGAAAATTAAACGATGAAAAAGAATGAAAGTAAATATTTTTATACGGCAAAACTGATGAACCAAGCGTTGTTGTCGTTGCTTGAGAAAAAAGATTTAGAGTTTATTTCCGTGACGGAAATTACGAAAAAAGCAGGGGTAAATCGTTCGACTTTTTATTTGCATTACGAGAATATTTACGAGTTATTAGAAGAAACGATAGAAAATATCAATAAGGATTTCGTAAGTTCTTTCAACGTAAAAGTTCCGTTTGAAATCAATTCAAAAAAAGACGCGTTTTTGATTACGGACGAACAGTTGCGTCCTTATTTAAACTTTTGTAAAGAAAATAAGCGGATTTTGAAATTGGTATATCTAAAACCACAGTTGTTTCAACTGAAAAAAGTTTATCAGAAAATGTACGATAAGATTTTTTATCCAGCGGTTTCACAGTTTGTAAAGGACGAAAACGAGAAGATTTATTCGCTTGAGTTTTTTACGCAAGGCGTAGTAGGGATTATTCATAAATGGTTAGCCTTAGATTGCGTAACCGAGATTGACGAATTGATTACGATAATAAAAAAATGTGTAAATTATAGAGAATAAATTATATTGTAAGAGCGAAAAAGACCGACTAAATTCGGTCTTTTTCGTTAGAGTTTTAGGTTTTTTTCGGTGTATTGAGCGCTTTAATTTTTTCGATTAAGTCCAAATGCTTGACTTTTGGCTAAATTAAAGATAAAATGATATAGACGAACTCGCAAAGGAGAGCAAAAAATGAGTTATATAAAAGACAACTTTTTATTGACGAATAAGACGGCGGAAAAATTATATTTCGGTTATGCGAAAGATATGCCGATATTTGATTATCATTGTCACTTGCCTGAAAAGCAAATCCTTGAAAACAAACCGTTTAACGACGTATTCGAAATTTGGCTTGCAGGCGACCATTATAAGTGGCGTTTAATGCGTAACTACGGGGTAAACGAAGAGTTTATTACGGGTAAATCTACGACGAATAAAGAGAAGTTTTTAGCGTATTGTCGCGTACTTGGTACGGCGTTCGGTAATCCTTTGTACCATTGGTCGCAATTAGAATTAAAAGAATTTTTCAACTGCGAAATTGAAATCAACGAAGAAAACGCGGAGCTTATTTGGGATTGGTGTAACGATTACATCAAGCTCAACGGCGTTACGCCTCAAAAATTAATCGAACAAGCGAACGTGTCGCATCTTTTTACGACCAACGAAATTTTCGACGATTTATCCACCTTTACCGAAATTGCGAAAAAGAATTATAATTTCAAGGTGATTCCTGCGTTTCGCGCGGATAAAATTATGAATATTGAAGCGGAAAACTACAACGAATTTATCGCAAAACTCGGCGCAGTAAATTCGCTTGACGAGTTGGAAGAAAAAATCGAAGAACGTTTGCAAGAATTTATTAAGGTCGGTACGACGGCGGCGGACGTTGCGATTCAATGCGTTTATAAAATAACGGAAAAGTCAGATGCGGAAAAAGTATTTGTTAAGCGTAGAGCCGGTGAATCGGTTACGGAGGCGGAAAGCGAAGCGTTCAAAGGGTATCTTACCTATTTCCTTTTCAAGCTTTACGCAAAATACGATATTGCGACCGAACTTCACGTCGGGGCGATGCGGAATAATAACGCGCAAATGCTTAAAAGGATTGGGCTTGATACTGGTTTCGACTCGATTGCGGAAGATAACAGTATTAAAAATATGTCGCGATTGTTCGATAGATTAAACGATGAAAACTCTTTGCCGAAAACGATCGTGTTCAATCTTAACCCTAAAATGAATACGGAGATTATGGCTTTAATCGGTTGCTTCCAAAGCGACGAAGCGAAAGGAAAAATGCAATACGGTCCTGCTTGGTGGTTCTTGGATAACAAAGTCGGTATGGAAAAGCACTTGGAAGATTTAACGGCGACGGGGCATATCGGCGCGTTCGTGGGTATGTTGACGGATAGCCGTTCGCTCTTGTCTTATCCCCGTCATCATTATTTCAGACGGATTTTGTGCAACTATTTCGGTAAGATGATAGAGCGTGGCGAAATGACGTCGGATATTTCATTCGTTGGAAAGGTGGTGCAAGATATTTGTTATAACAACGCGATGAACTATTTAAAGATGAGTTAAAAAATAGAAAAAATTCAAAAATATAAAAACGTTCCGTTTTAAAACGGAGCGTTTTTTCTTTTTCCGACATAAAAAATCTATTTATTGCGAAAAATACTACCATAATGACGGAAAAGGAGTGTATTATGAAAAATCGGCATAAAAAGTTGGCGGTAGGGATTAGTGTAGTAGCGTTGTTGTCGTCTATTGGTATTACCGGTTGTAAAAAAAATACGAACGGAAATTATCAACCCACGGCAGGAGTATATTCGTATAATACCTATACGGCGGTGTCGCCGTCTAATTGGAACGCGCTTACCTATCGTGATAATAATGATAGGCAAATTATGACCTATATTACAGGTTCTCTTTTTGAATACGACTTTGCGAAAGACGACGATGACGACGAGTGGGAAACGGACGAGCATATCGTTTCTTACGCGATGGCAACAGACTTAAAAGACGTGAGTGGAGAATACGTTGGGGAAGATTGGGGTATTAAAGAAAACGAAAAGGCAAAAGCGTGGAAAATTACCTTAAGACAAGATTTAAAATGGGAAGACGGTACGCCGATTAAAGCGACGGATTACGTCTATTCGATGCGCGAACAACTGAACCCCGATTTTAAAAATTTCCGCGCGGATTCCTTTTATAAAGGCGCGTTGGTAATAAAGGGGGCAAAGGATTATTTTGATAGGAAGCAAACGGATTTTGCAAAAGTTGGATTCTTTGCTTTAGACGACTATTCCTTCGTGGTTATTCTCGAACAACCCTTACAACTTTTAAAAGCTGACGGGACGCTTAGCTATAAAGCAGTGTATAATTTTACTGCTTTTCCGCTTGTAAAAAGGGATTTATACGAATCGTGTAAGCAAGCGCCGATTACGGGTAGCGCGCTTTGGACGACTAATTATAATTCATCTAAAGCTACGACTTCCAGCTATGGCCCGTATAAACTTTCCTATTTCCAATCGGGTAAGCTTTACGTTTTAGAAAAGAACGAAAATTGGTATGGTTGGAAAGACGAACGCTACAAAGGACAGTATCGAACGGATAGAATTTCTTGTGAAACCGTCGCCGAATATAACACGGCTTGGATGAAATTTCAAAAGGGAGAGTTGGACGGAATTGGTATAGACGTTTCGATTGCCTCCGATTATAAAGGGAGCGACCAAGCGTATTTCACGCCCGACGATTTCGTTGGTTCTATTCAGTTACAATCTTCCAAAGAATCGCTTAAGAAACGGGAAACGGCAGGTTACGACAAAGAAATTTTAGCGCAAACGGAGTTTAGAAAGGCGTTGTCTTTGGGGTTGGATAGAACTGCTTATAACGTCGCTTGTACGACGAGTTCAAGGGCGGGGTTTGGTCTTTTTAATTCTATGCACTACTACGACGTGGAAAACGGCAAGGTGTATAGAGATTCCGAACAAGCGAAAAGAGTTCTTTGCGAGATTTACGGTGTGAACGTGGAAGATTATGGGAGTTTGGATAGCGCGGTGAACGCGGTAACGGGATATGACCCGACTTTGGCGAAATCGCTCGTAGATTCCGCGTATCAAAAGGCAAAGGCGGCGGGCGAAATCAGCGATAACGATAAGGTGCGTTTAACTTACGGCGCGGCGGTGGATAACGAAATTACCCGTCGGTATTTTGAGAATTTGAACGCGCAATGGCAAACGATGTTAAAAGGTACGGCGCTTGAAGGACGGTTTGAATTAGTGTTTGACGCAAGTTTTGGCGGCGAATGGGCGAATTCTTTTAGGGCGGGCGCATACGATATTTGCCAAGCCGGTTGGCGTGGTGCGGCTTGGGACCCCGGCTATTTCTTGCTCGCTTATCTCGACCCTGCCTATGCTTATTCGGCGTCTTGGGATACGAAAAATCACTCTTTGACCTTTACGGTAAACGGGGTAAACGCGCAAGGTACTGCGACGAACAATTCGACGGATTCTTATCAAGCAACAATGGGGTTAATGGATTGGTACGACGCGTTGAACGGAAAATGGGGAACGGGAACGTTGGATGAAAATTTCCGTTTACCGTTGATTGCGAGAATGGAAAAGGAGATTTTGGCGCAATATTATACCGTGCCTATTTCCAATAACTATTCCGCGTCTTTGACTTCCTATAAATTTGATTACGCGACTTACGATTATAACCGTTTTATGGAATACGGCGGTTTGCGTTATGCAAGTTATAACTACGACGATTTAGAGTGGAAAAAGTTTGTGCAAAGACAAGGCGGAACGCTCAATTATAAATAATGCTTAGTTATAACGCATTACAATATTGCGTTAGGCTTTGGGTGTTTTCGCTTATTTAAACTGAAAAATTTTAAAGGAGAAAGAATATGTTTCGTTACGTTTTAAAAAGAATAGGATTGATGTTCCTTTCGTTTATTATAATAATGACGGCGTGTTTCTTTCTCGTTAAAATGCTACCGCTCGTCGTGAACGCAACGCTTGGTCAGGATGCGGAAATAGCGGAAGCGCAAATCGTTGCGCGGGGGTATCGCGACCCGATTTTGGTGCAATACGTCGCTTATATCAGGCGAATTATAACGCAATGGGATTGGGGCGTCGGCGTCAATATGCCCGAATACGTTGGGCAAGGCGTATGGGGAGTATTTATCGAAAAACTCCCCCCGACCGTCTTAATCAACGCGTATAGTACGTTGTTTGCCGTACCGCTTGGAATTTTGCTCGGCGTATACGCCGCGTTAAAGAAAAATTCTTGGCAAGACCACGCGGTTAGTACGCTCGTAATGGTTTTGGTGTCCGCGCCGTCTTACGTTACCGCGTTTTTGGTGCAGTATCTTTTATGTTTTAAATTGGGCTGGTTACCCCTTACGATGGGGGCAGGTACGGAGTATTTCACTTGGGAGACCTTTCGCTCAATGCTACCTGCCGTATTTTCTTTGTCGTTTGGCTCAATTGCCGGCTACGCACGTTTTACGCGCGCGGAGCTTACGGAAGTGTTGACGGGCGAGTATTTATTATTGGCAAGAGCTAAGGGGTTGACCCGTCGCCAGTGTGTAACCCGTCACGCGTTACGAAACGCGATGGTGCCCGTTTTTCCGTCCGTCATTGCGGAATTTATCGCCGTTATGTCAGGTTCGTTGATTATTGAAAAGATTTTTGCCGTGCCGGGAGTGGGCAGGTTGTATTTGACTGCGATTACTTCGCTTGATTACGATTTTTTTATGATGCTATCCGCTTTTTATACCTTTATCGGATTGGTGGCGGGCATCGTCGTGGATATAAGTTACGGATTTATAGACCCGAGAATTCGGGTAGGGGAAAAATAATATGCAAGAAAATTCGACTGAAAAAATAATCGAAAATAAAGGCTTTCAGTTTGCGGATAAAAGCGTCCGTAATGACAAGGAAACTTTTTCCGCTGAACCCGTAGGGTATTTTAAAGACGCTTGGCGAAGATTCAAAAAAAATAAAGCGTCGCTCGTTGCGACGATAATTATCGGCTCGTTGATTTTATTCGCCGTGCTCGCGCCTATTTTTAGCCCTTATACGGTCGCTTATCAAGACGATTATTATAAATTCCGCACGCCTAAAAATCCTGTATTTTCGCGTATGGGTTGGGATTTTTGGGACGGTTGTTCTAAAAAAACTTTGCCCGAACATACCTTTTATTACTATTTAGCGATGGGTGAAGAAACGAATAGAACTCCGATTAAACGCAACGAATACGAAAAAATATCTACGGATAAGGGCGAGTATTATTCTTTTCGTTTGGACGGTTACGAAGAAATTGGGTGTGTGTTTTTATCGTTGACGAACGCGGAATACGAGCGATTGCAACGCTATCAGGATAAAACGCTTACTCAAGTTTTGTATCCGACCACCGACCCAGCTTTACGCCCCGATGAAAAAATAAATCCGAAACTTTCCACGGACGCCAATTATTGGTATGAATACAAATGGATTACCGGTCGAGACGAGAACGGCGCGACGATAAAACAAAAAGTGCTTGCACCCGTGTTCGACGAGAACGGTGATTTTAAAAATATTTACGCGAAATATTCAGGGAAAGATAGTTATTTTTCTTCAATGCGAACGGAAGGCGAAATTCCTTTATACGACTACGCTATCCCCAATCAAACGGGGGTGGAAGTACGAGTTAATTATTACGAATATTATCGCTATTATCATTTAGAAGTCTTAAAAGACGGGATAGAAGAACCGATATTTTTATTCGGTACGACGCAAGCGGGAAAAGACGTATTTACCTGTCTTGGCAGTGGCGCGAGATTGAGCTTTTTTCTTGCGTTTACGGTATCGCTCGTGAATATGCTTATCGGTGGAATTTACGGCGCATTTGAAGGGTATTACGGGGGCGGTATCGACCTTGCAATGGAACGCGTTTCGGATATTCTAAACGCCGTACCGTTTATGATAGTCATTACTTTATTGAAAATGCACTTAGGGGAAACGAGTCAGCTGTTGGTTTTATTTATTGCCTTTTTCTTAACGGGTTGGATTTCAATGGCAAAGCGGACGAGAATGCAATTTTATCGCTTTAAAAATAGAGAATACGCCTTAGCGGCGCGAACGCTTGGCGCGAGCAATACGCGGATTATGGTAAAACATATTTTTCCCAACGCTATCGGTACGATTATTACGGGTTCGGTGCTTTCTATCCCTGCGACGATTTTCTCCGAATCGAGTTTGAGCTATTTGGGAATTATTAATTTGAATACGGGGAATATGACGAGCGTGGGTACGCTCCTTTCCAACGCGCAACCGTATTTGACAACCTATCCGTATATGATTTTATTTCCCGCGGGATTTATTTGCCTTTTAATGTTGAGCTTTAATTTATTCGGAAACGGTTTACGCGACGCGTTTAATCCGTCTTTGCGCGGAGTGGAGTAAAGGTTATGGCAAAATTAGAAGTGAAAGATTTAAAAGTAAATTTCGATACGCCGAGCGGTGTTTTGCAAGCGGTTAGGTCGGTTTCGTTTGAGTTGAACGAAGGCGAAACGCTTGCGATTGTCGGGGAGTCGGGGTCGGGAAAGTCGGTTGCGAGCAAGGCGGTTATGCGACTTTTACCCAAAAATGCGAAAGTAGAGAGTGGACGAATATTATACGACGGGGAAAATTTGCTTGATTTCGACGAAAAAAAGATGACGAGAATAAGGGGAAAGAAGATAGCGATGATATTTCAAGACCCTGCTTCGTCGCTCGACCCGATTATGAAGATCGGCAAGCAAATAACGGAAACGATACTTTTAAATGCAGACGGGCAAAAGATTACGAAAAAACAAGCGAAAGAACGCGCTCTTGAGTTGATGAGAGAAGTGGGGATACCCGAACCGGAATTACGTTTTATGCAATACCCGTTCGAGCTTTCAGGGGGTATGCGACAAAGAATCGTGATTGCAATCGCTTTATCGTCCGACCCTGAAATTTTAATCTGCGATGAGCCCACGACTGCGTTGGACGTTACCATTCAGGCGCAAATTCTTGATTTAATTGATAAACTGAAAATGGAAAGAAAACTCTCCGTCCTTTTTATTACGCACGATTTAGGGGTTGTGGCGAAAATGGCGGACAGGGTTGCGGTGACGTACGCGGGTAAAATCGTCGAATACGGTACGGTGGAAGAAATTTTTTATAAACCGAAACACCCTTACACTTGGGCGTTACTTTCATCGATGCCCGACGTGGACGTAAAAGATAGGCTAGAAGGGATAGAAGGTTGTCCGCCCGATATGACGAAACCGCCGAAAGGTGACGCGTTTGCAACGCGTAATCCTTACGCTTTAGAAATTGATTTTGAACAAGAACCGCCCTTTTTTAAGGTTAGCGACACGCATTTTGCGGCGACGTGGTTGTTGGACGAACGCGCGCCTAAAGTAACGCTACCGAAAGGAATCGGGAAACGGATAAGGAAAATGAAAAAACGCTTGGAGCAGGAAAATGACGGGGAAAGAAACTAAGAAAAAAGCGAATGAAACTCCGCTTTTACGAGTGGAAAATTTAACGCAAGTTTTCAAAAGTGGAAAGAAAAAACAAGTAACGGCGGTGGACAACGTTTCTTTTGAAGTAAAAAAAGGGGAAGCGTTCGGTTTGGTAGGAGAATCGGGCTCAGGCAAAACCACCACGGGGCGTTCGATAATCGGATTGTATAAATTGACGAACGGCAAAGTTTTTTTTAAAGACGAATTAATCCGTTCCGCTTTAAATACTGATAAAAAAGCAAGGAAAAAGAAAGAAAAAGTAAGATTTTTTCGTGAAATTCAAATGATTTTTCAAGACCCCGTCACTTCACTCAATCCGCGTATGACCGTTAGGGAAATTATTGCGGAAGGAATGAGAATAGGGGGAGAAAAGGATAGAAAAATAGTAGACGAGAAAGTAAACGAAACGTTGCGTTTGGTAGGGTTATTGCCTGAACACTCCGGTCGTTATCCGCACGAATTTTCGGGCGGACAAAGACAGAGAATAGGGATTGCTCGGGCTTTGGTTATGCAACCTGAAATGATAATTGCGGACGAGCCTGTTTCCGCGTTGGACGTTTCCGTGCAAGCGCAGGTAATTAATCTTTTGAACGATTTAAAACAGCGTCTTGGTTTAACGATACTTTTTATCGCGCACGACTTAGCCGTAGTAAAATATTTTTGTGATAGAATTGCGGTAATGCGAAAGGGGAAAATCGTGGAAATTGCGCCTGCGGACGAATTGTTTTCAACGCCGTTACACCCGTATACGAAATCTTTGTTGTCCGCGATTCCTTATCCCGACCCACGTCTTGAACGAGCGAAAAGGCGTACCGTGTACGAGTTTAAAGACGAACTCGAAAACGAAAGAGAGCTAAAAGAAATTGTGGGTGGCCGTTTCGTTCGATGTACGGAAACGGAAAAAGAAGAATATGAAAAACAATTAGAAAAGAGTAAAAGCGTATGAGCGAAGTTTGGAAAAAAATAACCGTCGCGTTCATTTACGGCGGAATAGCGGTATTATTTGCTTGCTTTTTGCGCTTTGAAAAAGGGGAAACGTTGAAAAATTTTTGCGACGCATTTTCTTTTGCCGGCGTAGGATTATTGACGATTGCAGGGTTGACCTTTTTACAAGACGAAGGGGCGTTTTTCGGTATTTCTTACGCGTTAAAGCGGACGAAGGAATATTTGTTTCCTTTTAAGAAGCAAAAAAAAGAAAGCTATAGAGAGTATCTAAAAAGAAAAACGCAAGAAGAAAAAAATTCGACGTTCGTTTTATGTTATTTGGGCGTCGGACTTTTTTATCTTGCGATTGCTTGCGTTTTATTATTGTTTTACACATAAAATAAACGCCTCGTTAAAGCGAGGCGTTTAAAGTTGTTTTTATTTTACGATTCTTGAAATAGAGAATCCGTAAGTGCCGGGACCCGTATGACAAGCTACGCTAATAGAAGTGGAATTTACAAAGTGGTATTCAACGTTCGGAAAATTCTTTTGTAAATATTCTTTTAATTCTTCTAAACGGGCGGTTGCTTCTTCGTAGTTATTCGTGTAAGCGCAGGAAATCGCGATTTCACCTTTATCCGCAAGGTCTTTGAATTTGGTTGCCAAATCGTTTTCGATTGATTTTTTCATCGTTTCCGACGCTTTTCTTTCGGGAACGACGGCGGATTTTTCAAGCTTACCGTCGCGCATTTTCAAAATGGGTTTGATTTTAAGAATAGAGCCGATTGCCGCTGCGGCGGGGGATACGCGTCCGCCACGCTTTAAATATTCCATCGTTTTTAAAGAGAAGTATAACGAATAGTCTTCGCGCGTTTCTTCTACGTAAGAAACGATTTCATCCGAAGTTTTTCCTTGGTCACGGTAATCCGCAACGTTGACAACGAGATGGTGTAAAATAATGGAAATGCGTTTGCTATCGACTACTTTTACTTTTCCGTCAAATTCTTTCGCAAGGTTTTCTGCCGTAAAGAAACTATTGGAAAGACCAGAAGAGGTAGGGATGTGTACGATTTCGTCGTATTCTTTTAAAATATCAGCCCAAAAATCGGTTAAGTTCCCGATGCTCGGTTGCGAAGTGGAAACAACGGAAGAATCATTGAAACGTTCCCAAAACTGTTCGTGGGAAATATCTACGATTTCAAGATAATCCGTTCCATCGAGCGTAAAAGGCATAGGTAAAACGAAAATACCGCGTTCTTTTAACTCGCCGGGAATCATACCGCTATTGGTATCAGTGGTAATTGCAATCTTTTTAAGTTCCATAAATTCTCCAAAGTAAAAGGCTTTACAAGTAATGGAAAGGGGTGTAAAGCCGAGAAAACACCCTTTTTCTACATAATTATGATAGCAAATTTTTATTTCATTGTCAAGCATATTAACTAAAAAAGACGAATTTTGCCGACTTTAAGGAGATTGTGATAAAAAACTCTTTCTAAAAAAATAGGAAATTTTCGTTCGTTCGTTTTACAATTCGATTTGAATATGTTATAATGAATATAAATAATAACACAAAAGGTGAAAAACCAAAGGATAAAAAGATGCAATCGCTTAAAGAATTATACCGTATAGGCATAGGGCCGTCATCGTCGCATACCATTGGACCGGAACGCGCTTGTAAAATGTTTAAAGACGAATATCCGCAAGCGGATTCGTTTAAAGCCAAGCTTTACGGGTCGCTCGCTAAAACGGGGGACGGACACGGTACGGAAAATATCGTGCGCACAGTTTTGAAAAACGTTGAAATACAACTTGACGAGATTGAAACTGATTTGCGTCACCCCAATACGATGGATATTTTTGCCTATGAAAAAGGTGAATGCGTGGGGCAGGTACGCGTTTATTCCGTTGGTGGTGGTGCGATTGAAATTGAAGGTAGAGAAAAACCTTGCTTTAAAGTTTACGAATTGGAAAGTTTTAACGCAATTCGTGAATATTGCGAAAACAAGGGGATTGGGTTGCCTGATTACGTTTTTGAGCGCGAAGGAATAGAAATTAAAGAGTACTTAAAAGAAGTATGGGAAACGATTAAATCTGCCGTGGAAAGGGGCGTTAAAGCTTCGGGCGTGTTGCCTGGTGGATTAAACGTAGAAAGAAAAGCTAAGACGTTATTTGAAAGCGGAAAGGAAAACGAAAGCGCGGAACGCAAAGAAAAACGGCTCGTTTGCGCTTACGCTTACGCCGTTAGCGAAGAAAATGCCGGAGGTGGTAGAATCGTAACCGCGCCTACTTGTGGCGCTTGCGGAGTTTTGCCTGCCGTTTTGTATTACGAATGGGAAAAGAACGGTTATACGGAAGAAGAGATACTGCGCGCGTTGGCGAGCGCCGGTATAGTTGGGAATTTAATTAAGACGAACGCGTCTATTTCGGGCGCAGAATGTGGTTGTCAAGCGGAAATTGGTAGTGCTTGTTGTATGGCTGCGGCTGCGTTGGGGGAACTGAAAGGGTTGGATTTGTCGAAAATAGAATATGCGTCGGAAATTGCGATGGAGCATCATTTAGGGTTGACCTGTGACCCGATTGCCGGGCTCGTTCAAATTCCTTGCATCGAGCGAAACGCGGTGGCGGCGATGCGCGCGATTGACGCGGTTGCTTTAGCCGATTTGATTTCGGATAGCAGAAAAATTTCTTTTGATTTGGTTGTGCAAACGATGTACGAAACGGGTAAGGATATGTCGGGAAGGTACCGTGAAACGAGCGAAGGCGGACTTGCAAAGCTTTATAAAAAACTTTGAATAAACACATTAATGAAAAAAGGAAAATAGTATGACGAAAATCACGAGTAGAATTTTTGGAAAAACGGCGGACGGAAAAGCCGTAACCGCCTATACGCTTACGGACGGAGCGTTTTTAGCAACGATTTTGGATTACGGCGCGATAATTCAAAGCTTAATCGTTCCCGATAAAAACGGACTCAATCAAGACGTCGTGCTCGGTTATAACGACGTGGCGGGTTACGAGAATAACGACGGTTATCTCGGTGCGATTATCGGTCGGTTTGGGAATAGAATCGATAAGGGTCGCTTTACGCTTGACGGAAAAGAATATCAGTTGTATTGTAACGACCGCGGAAATCATTTACACGGGGGAAAGGACGGGTTTAATAAAAAAATCTGGTCGGCAAAAACGGTGACGGACGAAGCGGGGAACGAAGTTTTAGAAATGAGTATTCTTTCTCCCGACGGCGAAGAAAATTATCCGGGAAATTTACAAGTAAAAGTAACGTATTCGCTTATAGACGGGGCGTTGACGATTGATTACGATGCCGTTTCCGATAAAAAGACGGTTGTTTCTTTAACGAACCACGCCTATTTCAATTTGGACGGTTTGGAGAGTACGTTAGACCACTTATTGACGATGAACGCGGAATATATGCTACCGACGGACGATACTTTAATCCCCAAAGGCGAGTTTAGAAAATTAACGGGCACGCCGTTTGATTTTTCTTGCGAAAAACCCATCGGCGCAGGGGATATTTGCAAAGAGTTTGACCCTGACCTTAAAAAGGGCGGTGGATTCGACCATTGTTATGTATTTTCTAAAGAACGGGACGTAAACCAACCGTATGCGATTGTCCGTAGCGAAAAAAGCGGTATCGTGATGAAATGTTATACGAATATGCCCGCCGTACATTTTTACGCCGGAAACTTTTTAAATGCAACGGGTAAAAACAGGGCGAAATATCGTCGTTGCGGTGGTTTTTGCTTAGAAACGGAAGCAATTCCCAATAACGTGAACGTGCCCGTTTACGCGCAATACGGTTCTTCCGTGTACGACGCAGGGCAAATTTACCGTTTTTATGCGAAATATTCTTTTAAATAATTTTTAGCTAAATACTTGAACGCCGACCTTAAGAAAGTAAGGTCGGCGTTGTCATATTTGTCATATTTCCTTATGACAAAAGGGAAAGATTGATTTTAAATTATAAAAAATTGGCTTTAAAATAAAATTTTTTTATTAAAACTATTGATTTTTTTTTAAGGTTGTAGTATAATTAAGTTGAGAAATTGGAAGAAAGGAGGAAATATATGAAAAATCTTCTTATTTCTGGCGGAGCAGTCGCCTTGATTGTAATCGCGATTCTTTTAGTTTTAGTGATTGCCGTGGTGGCGTGGTGGATTTCCACGTCAAACAAGTTGGTGCGGTTGAAAAATAAAGTTGAAGAAGCTTGGGCAACCATTGACGTATATTTAAAAAAGCGTTTTGACTTAATTCCCAATCTCGTAGAAACGGTTAAAGGCTATACCAAGCACGAAAGCGAAACGCTTGAAAAAGTCGTTACGGCGAGAAATATCGCGGGAAAGGCGGTAACGTCGGAAGAAAAAATTTTGGCGGAGAATAATTTATCTAGTTCTTTGCGTACGTTTTTGAACGTCGTTTCGGAAAGTTATCCCGATTTGAAAGCCAATACCAATTTTTTGGATTTGCAAAATCAGTTAAAGTCTATCGAAGGGGAGTTGGAAGGTTCGCGCCGTTATTATAACGGTACGGTGAAATCGTTTAATACGACGATTGAAGTGTTCCCGTCTTGCATCGTTGCGCAAAGAAAGGGTGAAGATTATAAAAAGCGCCCGTATTTTGAACTTGACGGCGAGGAAGAGAGAAAGAACGTAAAGGTATCTTTCTAAAAGTAAAAACGAAAGTATTTACAAAAGCAAAGTATATAATATATTAGGGAAATGATGAAATCTACTTAAAGGCGAGAAGGTAAGCCTTGAAGGAGAATTACAATGAAAAAAGAAAAAATGAAAAGATGTGGCGGATTAGTAGCTGCCGGATTATTGTTGGGATTAGTAACCTACGCTTCGGTTTATCCAGTAATTTCGCCGAAAGCGGAAGAAAATGAAAAAGTAACGGTTATTTCAACGCAAACGAGCGGAGAAGGGGTTATCGACGTCTCCGATTATACCGTATCGATTAACGTAAACGAAGATTGTACCGTTGACGTAGCTGAAAAGGTTACGGTTGAGTTTGTGAGCGCGGAAGCGGATAGCTTTTATCGTACTATTTCTCATTCGCCTGAATCCATCTTATCACTTAAGGTTACTTGCGAAAACAATGCGGATTTGCGCTATACCTTAGTGGACGAAGACGATTGCGCGAAAATTGAATGTTTCGGGGGCGTCGCCGTCGGAAACGTTTGGACGTACGAAATTAATTATACTGTAGCGCTTAATGAAAATGAATTAACGGAAGAATTTGTCTTTAATATCGTGAACGAAGGTTGGCAAAATACCGTTGAAAACGTAGTAGCAAAAATTACGTTGCCTGATTCAATTATCAATTATGACGTCTACAATGGCGAAGGAGAAAAGGTTTCGAACGTTTCTACCGTGTTGTCGGAAGACGGAAAAACGATAACGGTAAGCTCGAAAAATTCGGGGGCAGTTGCTACGTCCACAAATGCGATTATGGTAAAAATTTATTTGCCTGACGCAGAAATAATTGAAGATTTTAACCAAATTAACGAACAAGCGAACGAAATAATTTGGACGCCAACTATGATTGCCGCTTTAATTATAGGAAGTCTTTTGGCTGTTGTGTGTGTTATGTTAATAACATAATCCAATCGACGTTTGACAGCAAAAACCGCGTTTTACGCGGTTTTTATGTTATAATAGGCTAGAATAAAAATTTAGAGGTTAGAATGAAAGGAACGAAATTTAGTTGTAGAAAAAATGCAAATAAATGTGTTTTTGCGTTATTTATCATTTTGTTATTAAGTGTTTTTGCGTTTTTATTTCCTTTTAGAAAAATAGAAAATGCAAGCGCGTCGGTAAATCCGTCCTTGAAATGCTATCGTTACGACGTGGAGATGACAATCAATACCGATAGGACGATAGAAGTCAACGAACGCATCGATATAGAGTTTTTGCGTAGTGGATTTACGATGTTTTACAAAAGTTTGCCTAAAGACTCTAAATATTCGAATGTTGTAGCGACTTGCGCGGGTAATTCTGATTTTACTTACTACGTTGACGATAATCCCGATTATTCGGAATTTATCGATATATGTTGCGTAGGTGGGGCAGATAAGGGGAATAGATGGACGTATGAAATTTCTTATCGCTTAGAACCGGCAGGGGAAGACGTTGAAAACGGTATGCGTTTGGACGTCGTTGGTTTTGGTTCGCCGTTTGAACTTAACGACGTAAACGTTACGATTAATTTCCCCGAAAAAACGCTTTCTTGTGATAGATATATCTCCGACGTTTACGGCTCTAAAGAAAAACGGCCGATTACGAGCGGTTGGTTAAACGACGGAAAAACGCTTTTTATACACGAAGATAAATTAGCTTTGGTGTATAACGATACTTATAACGAACGAATGGCGGAAGGTATTACGTTAGAGTTTACCTTTCAAGACGGCGTGTTGGATTCTTTTACGCAAACGCAAATTTTTACCGAACGCACGTGGATAATTTTATTAATCGGATTGCTTGGCGTGGGTGGCGCTATCGGCGGCTATTTTCTTGGTAAAAATCACGGGGAGATTACTCCCGTCGTTAACGTGAAAGCTCCCGACGAGATGGACCCGATGCGTATGGGATTTCTTATCGATGGGAATATCGGCGACGAGGACGTAACTTCGATGGTTTACTATTTCGCGGATAAAGGGTATTTAACCATAGATTTTTCCAATAAAAATAAGCCTGTGTTAAATCGAGTAATGGACGAGAAAGGAATTTTTAAAGAATTACCGGCAACTGCGCCCATTTATCAAAAGACTTTGTTTGAAGGGCTATTTAAAAGCGGAAATCAAGTACCCGTGTCCGCGCTGAAAGAGAAATATTATGAAAGCGTTGACGAAGCGAAAATTCAGCTTATGCTTAAAAAACCGCCTCGCTACGATAAGAAGTCGGTTGTGTTTTTCTTGTTGAGTACGTTGTTTGCCTGTTTAGTGTGCGCCGTATCTTTCATTCTCGTTGGCGTTATTAACGTGGGAGGAGATTACGCGCCGTCGGACGGCGTTTTTATCGCTGTTTTCCTTATTATTACCGCATTATTGCTATGGGTAACGAAAGAGTTGGAGTTTAAGAAGTCGAGAAAGATAGTACTTTCTTTTTTAGTTCTTGCTTACGTTATAGGATTTTTGATTTTTATTTTATTGACAAAGACGCATATCTTTACGGCGTACGAAAAATTATACCTTTCAATTTTCGCGATTGTAACGCAACTAATAGGTTTTTTCACGCTTTCAAGAACGGAATCATATAATAAAATTTTAGGCGATATTTTAGGGTTTAAAGATTTTATCGTCGTGACGGAAGAAGATAAAATCAAAGTCATGCTTGAAGAAAATCCTGAGATTTATTATAAGGTTTTACCTTACGCGCAGGTGTTGGGCGTAACGGACGAATGGGTGGATAGATTTAGAAATATTTTGATTGAAAAACCCTCTTGGGCGTATGGTTTTGAGTATTCTGTTTTTGATTATATGCTCATCAACAGTTCTATGCGTACGATTACTCGTACGATGGCGATGCGCCCGCAAAACACTTCTTCTACCGTCGGCAGAACCGGTTCAGGTGGTTTTGGTGGATTTTCTGGCGGTGGACGTGGTGGCGGTGGCTTTGGCGCGAGATAAAATCGGGGTTAGAAATACGTTTTGCTATATTTTTCTAATTTTATTAAAATAAAAGTTGAGAAACTATAAAAATCTTTCTTTTACTATTGACAGCTTGGATATAAAATGTTATAATATATGCATCCAATAGAATTTTAGGGAGAGATAAAATGAGAAAAATTTTGAAGACTTTGATTTGCGCGTTGCTTGCTTTTGGAATCGTTGGTTGCGCAACTGCGTGTGAAATGCCTGAGTTTATGCAAAGTATTTTTAACGGTGACGGCGTTGAGCAGGAAGTACCTGGAAATCCCGATGACGACGAAACCACCGATGATGAAACTACAGACGACGAAACTACAGACGAGGAAACTACGGACGACGAAACTACGGACGATGAAACGTCTAAAGATCCCATTTATGAAGAAGGTTGGTCAAAACCTTATTAATTCTTAAACTAAAAGAGCTCTGCAAAATGCAGGGCTTTTTTTTGCACGTTTTTTTTCATTTTTGCGTATAGTGTAATATAGGAATAAATCCTATAAATAACACGCAAGAGGATTTTTAAATGATTTGGAATTGTTGTAATTCTAACGTAAATACTTTTCGGCGCTCAGGTTGTTGTCAATGCGGTTCTTTAACTACGACGAATATGACAACGCAAAATACCAATGGTTGGATTGGAAACGGCGTTTTTGGTTATTTTATCCCCGTAAATTATTATAACGGCGGTACGAACGGCTGTGGCTGTAGACAAAACTGTTGTCACCACGATAGAAGTACGAGAGTTTCCTGCGGAAACGGCACGTACGTTACGGTTACTTGTGGTCGTCAAGGCGGTTGCGGTTGTTCGCAAAATACTCAAACCACGCAAACGAACGATAACGGTTGTGTAAATACTGCTACGTCGGTAGGCGATTGCTACTACGCTCGCCAATACGGGCTTTGCGGAAATACCTATAACGGTTGCGTTTTTTAATTTAATCACTCGACGGGCGAAATTTTTCGCCCGTCGTTTTTGTATAAAAAACGATAGATTGATAAGACTATCAGTAGGAGTGAATTATGAAAAAAGTCGTAGAAAGGAAAGGGAGAAATATTCAATCTGTTTCCTTGCTTTTCTTTTTCGTTTCTTTTATCGGATGGTTGTTTGAAACGTTCGTATGTCTTTTTCAAAGCGGAGAATTATGCGATAGGGGTTTTTTGAGTTTGCCCTTTTGCCCCGTTTACGGCGCGCCCGTATGCGTAATTTTTCTTTTATTTGGTGCGCCTACGGACGGACTATTTTACCGTTTGTTGACAAAGAAAAAGAAGAAATCAACGGGGCAGGGTAGGGATTTTTATAAACTAATAAGCGTGGCGTTATATTTTTTATCCGCTACGTTAATCGCTACGGGCGCGGAACTTATCGTCGGTTTGATTCTTGAGCGCGCGGGGGTGTCGTTATGGTCGTATAACGGAGTACCACTGTGTTATAAAGGGGTAATATGTTTGCCTGTATCTTTGTTTTGGGGGGCGTTAATTTCTTTGTTTGCTCAATTTATTTTGCCAAAGGTGGAGAAAAAAATTATTGCAATGCCTAAAGGCTTAAAGAGTGTTTTGACCATTACGTTATGGATTGCTATGGGGTTAGATTTTATTTTAAATTGGCGATTTTCCTTGCAAAACGGAACGCATTTTGACGTGGTAAATTATTTTAAAGAACGGAGGGGAAATAAATGAAAAAAGCTAAAAAAATTTTAAAAAGTTCGATATTGGTAGGGGCATTGAGCTTATTATTGTCGGCAAACGGTTGGTCGAAAGACGGCTCTTTGACGGAAATTTCTCGCCCGTATTTAGGGGAGTACAAATGCGAGTCGCTCTATTTTAACGGCGAGGACAAGCTTGGAGATTTTGAGTATTTTAAGCTCGAAATTCGCTCTGGTGGGGAAATGAAACTGCTTTTTAAAGAAAAGGACAAAAAGGAAAAGTGCGTCGATTTGACTTACGAGTACGATGAGACAAAAAAGGAATTTACGGTAAAAAGTCAGTTCGGCGTATTTAAAAAGGAAGAAAAAGTCCCTTTTGAAAACGGAAAACTGACCGCCCTTTTGAGATTGGGTGGGAAACAAGTCGTAATTAAATTTGGAAAATAATTACAATTATAAATGAACAAATGTTCGAAAATACACGTAAAATCCTTGCATTTAATTAAAAAGAGTGTTATAATAACAAATATGGATATTAGATTAACCGCCGATCAAGAAAGGGCGAAAAATTTAATAACGGAATGGTATTATAACACCGATAATACTTTTTTCGTGCTTTCCGGATATGCAGGTACGGGCAAAACGTTTTTGATTGATTACGTGGTTAAAAACGTCTTGTGTTTAAAAGCAGGCGAAGAAGCGGTGTTCGTTAGTCCTACGGGGAAAGCTGCGTCTATTCTCGTAAAACGCGGTACGCCTGCAGGGACGGTACATAGTTTGATTTATCGTCGTGAAGAAGACGATTTTGAAGTTGATGAAAACGGCGAAGTTATCGAAAGTGAACGGTTGCGGTTTGTGAAAAGAGAAGAAATAAGCTCAAAGATTAAACTGATTATCGTGGACGAAGCTTCGATGATTTCAGCGGACGTATTAAGGGATTTATTGAGTTTTAACGTAAAATGTTTGTTTAGTGGCGACGAAGCGCAATTACCGCCCGTAAACGGGGTATGTCCTTTGATGCAACTCATTGATTATACGATGACGGAAATCGTGCGACAGGCAAAGGATAATCCGATAATAAAAATCGCTACTTTGGCGCGACAAGGGAAAACGATACCCTACGGGGATTACGGCGATTCCGTTCGTATTATTCCTAAGGGAGCGCTACAAAAAACGGACAGAAAAAAACTTTTTTTAAGCGCCGACCAAATTATCTGCGGTTTAAATAAAACGAGAAACGCTTTGAATAATGAAATTCGAAGATATAAAGATATTCCGCCTACCGAGCTTTTACCCATCAACGGAGAAAAAGTGATTTGTACGCTCAATAATTGGGAAAAACCGTTGGATGAGAAGAAGGAATTCTTTTTGGTAAACGGTATTATTGGTTACGCTAATAACTTGCGCGAAGGATACGATAAAATTGCGAAGATGGATTTTCGGGCGGATTTTTTAGAAACGGAAATTACTTCGGCGTTCGACGTTGGGGTTTTTACGGACGGAAAATACGCACACGGTTATGGTGATAGGGCGGTAACGCTTGCAGACGGTAGCGTCGTACACGAAGACGATTACGCTAGACTGTTTCGAAAAAAAGCCGTCGCGGACGAAGTAATCGACCGCTTTGAGTTCGCGTATGCGATTACATGTCATAAGGCGCAAGGCTCGGAGTTTGACTTCGTCGTCGTATTCGACGAGTCGTGGGCGTTTAAAGAAGAAAAAGATAAGTGGCTATACACGGCAATTACGCGCGCGAAAGAAAAGCTATTGATTATTCGATAAAGTAGCTTTTAAAATTGCGTAAAAACGCTTGACGGGATACTTGCCCGTTTGGTATAATTGCTATAAAGAGAAAATGAACGGGGCAGGTACGCGTTTAATGGCAAAAGTATTAGAGAAATTTCAAGAAATCGAACGCTCGATTATCACGACTTATCGCAAATCGATATGGTCGCCGTTCGTGTACGCCGTAAAAAAGTACCGTTTGATAGAAGCGGGGGATAAAATTGCCGTTTGTATTTCGGGCGGGAAAGATAGTATGTTGCTTGCAAAATTGATGCAAGAGCTTAAAAGACATAGCGAAGTACCGTTCGAGCTGGTGTTTTTAGTGATGGACCCCGGTTATAACTTGGCGAATAGAAAGCGGATAGAAGAAAACTCAAAGCTTTTAAACGTTCCGATTACGATATTTGAAAGCGACGTGTTTGAAGCGAGCGACGTGGCGTCGGGCGCAGATTCGCCTTGTTATTTATGCGCAAGAATGCGCCGTGGACATTTGTATTCTAAGGCGAAAGAATTGGGATGTAACAAGATTGCTTTAGGGCATCATAAGAGTGACGTTATCGAAACCACTTTAATGGGTATGTTATACGGGGGGCAACTGCAAGGTATGTTGCCTAAACTTAAGAGTACTAATTTTAACGGAATGGAGTTGATTCGGCCGATGTATTGTATCTTAGAAGAAGATATAATCCGTTGGCAAAAATATAACGATTTAGAGTTTATTGCGTGCGCTTGTAAATTTGTTAAAGGTGCGACGGAAGAAGTTTTACCCGTATTTTCCGCGCGAAAACGCGTTAAAGAGTTGATTGCGGAGCTAAAAAAGGAACACGAGAACGTAGAGAATTGTATTTTTCAAAGTATTCATAACGTTCAGCTTGATACACTTGCCGAATATAAGCAAGACGGCGTGAAAAAATCCTTTTTAGATAAATTTGAGAAAAAAGATTAACATATTTTTGATTGCATTTGCGTATAGTAAACTATGCAAAATCAAAACGTGAAAAAAAATGAAAATCATCAACTTACAATCCATCAAAAAAGAGAAGTTTTTTTGACTGGCGTAGAAAGCGTCGTTGCGTTTTCGCCTTCTCGAATTTCTTTGATTTTAGCGGACGGAACGAAAACGTTTATAGCTGGTTCGGACTTAAAAATCACCGCGTTTTCTAAAGAAGACGGCGTGTTCAAAGCGATTGGTTCGGTTACGGGGATTAGTTACGGGTCAAAGGGTTTTACCGCTAAAATTTTCAAATAAGAGATGTTTTTTGTCGACCAACTCAAGTTGTTTTTAATTTGTATTTCTATTGGTCTATGTGCAGGCGCGATGCACGATTTGTTTTCGACGTTTACTTATCCCTTTCGTGGACGAAAAAGAGAAGAGCTCGTTTGGTTTATTTACGAACTTTCTTTTTGTATAGCGTTTGCTTTCGCATTTCTCGCCTTTCAAGCGAATTTGAGCTTTCCCGATTTTCGTATGTATATGGCGCTTGGTTTAGGGGTAGGGTTTTGCTTATATTATAAATTTTTGCGAATTTTACTTGCTTTTTTAAAAAAAGTATGCTATAATGTATTAAGAAAAAGTTGCAAACGTAAAAACTCTGAAAAATAAGAGGTGAAATTTATGACGCAGGAAAAATTGAGAAGAGTAGTGACTGCGGCGGTTGTCGCGGGTACGGCTTTGTTCGTTATTCTTCTTTCCGTGCTCATCTATCAATGGATAACGATAGCCGTATATAATAATAGAATCGACAAGCTTAACGAGGAAATTACGTCCTTGGAGCAATCTATTGAGTCGGACGAAAAGGATTTAGAGCATTTTAGTTCTGATTTGGGTAAGTTTTGGTTGGCTATTGAAAAAGGCTTTGTTGAGGGGAATAAGTAATAATGAATAATATTGCCGTGATTGACGTCGGCTCAAATTCCGTTCGCTTAATGAAAATAGCGGACGGAAATGTTTTATATAAGAGAATAAAAACGACTCGTTTAGGCGAAGGCTTAGCGTTTTCTCGCTGTTTAAAGCCGGAAGCAATCGAACGCACGATTAACGCGATTGTTGCTTTCGTGCAGCAGGAGAAAGCGAACGGGGTAGAAAAAATCTACGGTTACGCGACCGCCGCGGTTCGTTCTGCGGAGAACGGTAAGGAGTTCGTGGAAAAAGTTTTTTCGACTACTGGCGTGGAAATAGAAATTATTTCCGGATTGGAAGAAGCGCAAATCGGTATTTTAGGCGCAATAGGTAAAAACGACGGCGCGATTATCGATATTGGCGGTGCGAGTACGGAATTAATTTTACAAAAAGACGAAAAAATCGTTTATGAAAAGAGCCTAAATATCGGCGTGGTTCGCATCAAAGACCTTTGCGCTCGGGATAGGGATAGCGTACGTGTTTTGGTAAGGCAAACGGTGAAAGAGTACGGCTCTATAAAAATAGACGGGGGCGTGTACGCGATTGGCGGTACGGCGACCACTATCGGCGCGCTTGTTCAAGGCTTAGACGTTTACGACGCAAAGCTCGTTACGGGCGTGAAAATTCCAAAACTTGAAATTTTAGCGCTTGCCGATAAACTTTTTTCAATGCCGATAGAAGAAATAAAAAGTATCCCTTGCGTGGACCCAATGCGTGCGGACGTTTTGGCGGGGGGCGTGGAATGGTTGTATACGATAATGGACGAGCTCGATATTAAAGAAATTATCGTTTCAGACGGCGATAACTTAGAAGGCTACGCAATCTCTCGCGGATTAATGAAAGAATAAAGAAGGAAGACGAAAAATAATGAGAAGTGCTCGCTCGAAAATTTATGCAATATTGCTGACTGCGCTTTTTTTGATTAGCGAAGTATTGCTTTTTTGTTTACCCGTATTTTCAGGGATTGACGGTTGGATTGACCTTTTGGTGGGGCTTGTAATAGCCTTGATTTTAGCGCCGACCGTACACGAAATAGGACATCTTTCTTTTGCTTGCGCATTTAAAATGAAACCCGTGTTTGTGAAATTCTTTTGTTTCAAAATTCAAAAGAAAGGGGGCAGGTACGCGTTTTCGTTGGCTAATCCCTTTGAAGAAGACCAAACGCAGGTGATTCCAATTCAATCGGGCGATATGCAAAAAAGAGCGAAATGCTACGCGTTAGGCGGTTTGGTTTTCGGTGGCGTATTTTTTGCTGTGTTTTTTCTTTCCGCGCTTATTTTATCTTGCTTTGGTATTCATTCGGCAAAACTTTGGGGGATAGCGCCTTATAGCGGATATTTGTTTCTTTTAAACGCCTTTCCTTTGGAATATCCAAGCGGTAAAACGGATATGCTCGTTTATAAAGGGATTTGCAAAGGCACCGATGCAGAAAGAGCGATGGTAATGGCTATGGAAATACAAGGACTTGCCTACGAGGGTACGCCTTACGCTCAAATGCAAAAAGAAAATTTTATGTTTCCCGTCTTGGCGGAAGACGAGCCGTTGTTTGCCGTGTGTCATCATTTGAAATATCGTTTGGCACTTGACGAAGAAAATTACGAAAACGCGTCGGACGCATTGAATCGTTTGGCGCAAAGCGAGTGCTATTTGTCCGACTTTGAACGGGAACGCTTGGCGGCTGAAATTACGTATATGCACGTGATTAACTCTAACGTATCGACGGCGAACGAAACCGCAAAATATTGCGAAGAGTATTTAAAAAGCGATAGTTTATCCGCAAAGCGGATATTGGCTACGGTCGCCTTTCTTTCGGGGCGAATAGAAGAGTCGCAAATTTTAAAAAATCAAGCGGAAAAATTGCTTGATCAAGAAGAAGTTTTGGCGGAAAAATACTTAGAAAAAAAATTGCTTTCTCGCTTGGATTTTAAAGTAAAAGAATAAAAATTCCTATTTTTACGCAGGATATAAAAGATGATAACTGAAAAAAATACAAAAAAAGAGAATACGGAGCGTAAGGCAGGGGTATTGCTTCCAATTTTTTCTTTGCCGAGCGCGGAAGGAATTGGTACGCTTGGTAAAGAGGCGTATAAATTTGTTGATTGGTTGAAAAAAACGGGAGTAAAGATTTGGCAGGTCTTACCGCTTTTACCCACTAATTACGGCGACAGTCCCTATCAATCGTGCGCGTCGCGTGCGTTGAATTTTTATTTTATAGATTTAGACGATTTATCAAGAGAAAAACTTTTGGAAAAATCCGAATACGAAGAAATTGATTGGGGGGATTTTTCTCGGGTTGATTACGGAAAACTTTTTGAAAAAAAAGCGGAAGTTTTAAAACTTGCTTTTAAACGGTTTGACGGAACGCAAGAAAGCTGGAAAAACTTTTTAAAGGCAGGCGTGTATCGGGATTTTGCGCTTTTTATGACGTTGAAAAATAAATTCGGTTATGCTCCTTGGACGGAATGGGAAGAAGAGTATAGATTGGCAAACGCACAAGCTTTGAAAAAATTCGAAAAAGAAAACGAGAACGAAATTGAGTTTTGGCAATTTACGCAATACGTCTTTTTAAAGCAATGGCAACGTTTAAAAGAATACGCGAATGCGCGCGGAATTTCAATAATGGGCGATATGCCT
The DNA here is from genome assembly GCA_015055865.1 of Clostridiales bacterium. Classification (GTDB taxonomy): domain Bacteria; phylum Bacillota; class Clostridia; order Christensenellales; family Borkfalkiaceae; genus Scatosoma. The sequence goes on from SVHK01000002.1 coordinate 38,066, forward strand.
ATTTACGTGGCTTACGATAGCGTTGAAACTTGGAAATATAGAAAGGATTTGTTTATGCTCGGCGAAGACGGGAATCCGTCCTTGCGCGCAGGCGTCCCCCCCGACGCTTTTTCCGAGGACGGACAGCTTTGGGGAAACCCCGTTTATAACTGGGAGAAAATGAAATTAGACGGGTATCAGTGGTGGAAAAATCGTATTGAATACGAGTTTACGTTATTTGATATCGTTCGGATTGACCATTTTAGGGGCTTTGATAGATTTTACACGGTGGCGGAAGGCTTTGAAACGGCAAAGCTCGGCGAATGGTTGGACGGACCGAAAGCAAAGCTCTTTGAAGATTTCAAAGACAAGCGGATCGTAGCGGAAGACCTTGGAATTATCGACGACGGCGTTCGTGAAATGATGAAAGAAACGGGGTATCCAGGTATGAAAGTTTTATCTTTCGGATTTAACGGCGACCCTGATAACGAACATAAAGCAAGTAACCATTTGAAGAACGTGTACGCGTACACGGGTACGCACGATAACGCTCCTATACGGGAAATGCTTGAAGAATTTGACGACGAAAAGTTGGAGAATTTTAAACTTGAAATGGAGCTGGAAAACGAACGGTTAGGAATAACGTTCGTTTACGAAGAAAGCTTGGAAAAGGATAAGGAAAGGGAAATTAAAAATCTTTGCGAGAATTTAATGGAACAACTTTTCGCGTCTAAAGCAGATACGGCGATCGTGCCGATGCAAGACGTTTTGTTCTTGGGAAAGGGCAGTAGAGTAAATTCTCCGTCAACCGTTTCGGGAAATTGGACGTACCGTTTTAAAAAAGACGACTTTTCGATAAAAGCGTCTAAAAAGTTGTTGAGTTTAGTTAAAAAATATAATCGATAAAATTAAAAGTGAAATCCTGCGCGTAAATTATTTACGCGCAGGATTTTTTATAAGTTCAATGATAAAAATAAAGTAAAAAACGGTATAAAAAACGGAGTCAAACGCAAGAATAGTAGAAAAAGGGCGTTGTTGCCCGAAAAGGAGATATTGGTATGAAAAAAATAGCGAAACGGGTGGCAAGGCTTTTAACGTTAACAAGCCTAATCGGGGGTGTGAGCGTTGCAACGGCTTGTGGGGGCGGTCAAACTTCAAACGGCGAGATTACTTTAACCGTGTGGGTACCCGAAGGCGATAGTGCGTTTATGAGTTGGGTAACGGAAGAATTTAAAAAGGCAAATCCCGATAAACAATATAAGTTCATCGTAGATTATCAAGGCGAGAATTTAGTTGCAACCAGAGTATTGAACGACGTGGAAAGCGCGGCGGACGTTTATTCTTTTCCTAACGACCAAATAAACAAACTCGTCAACGGTGACGCACTTGCTCGATTGGGTGGAAATAATCTTACCGATTTAACGGATAAAATAGACGAAAAAGCGATGGAGTCCGCAACGGTAAGCGTCGGGGGTAAGGACGAGGTTTACGGTATGCCCTATACGGATAATACGTTCTTTTTATATTACGATAAATCCGTTTTGACGGCGGACGACGTAAAGTCTATGGACGGAATTTTGGCTAAGTGTAGCCCTAAAAAACAGTTTGCAATGCCTTTTAACGACGGGTGGTATTCCACGTCCTTTTTCTTTGGTAAGGGGTTAGGATTTGACGTAACTTACGACGAGAATTTAGCGGAATCAAAAATTGAATGTGATTTTGATAATGAAGTGGGAAAACAAGTAACGCAAGCGATGTGGTCGCTCGCGCAAAATCCGAAAGTGAAAGCGGATGCAAACGATTCGAAAATTACGGCTGGATTTAACGACGGTTCTATCGTTGCCGCAACGACGGGGATTTGGAACAGAAAAGCCATTGAAAGTTATTTAGGCGATAATTTTGCGGTGGCAAAACTCCCTACCTACACGTACGATTCGGGTAACGGTAATCAAGAACAAGTCCAACTCGTATCCTTTGCCGGGTATAAATTAATGGGCGTGAATAATTATTCCAAACAAAAGGCAGAAGCCATTCGATTTGCAAGATTTTATACGAATATGGAAAGCCAAGTCAAACATTTCGAACTGCGTGGATTCGTTCCAACGGATAAGGTGGCAAGAGAGAACGAACAAGTAAAAGCGGATGTTTGCGCAGTGGCAATCACCGAACAACTCAAATACAGCAAAGCGCAAAAAAACGTTCCTTCGACCCTTTGGGTGCCGTTGGAAGGGTTGGGCAACGCAATGTTGACGGGGCTTACGAGCGGTAATTTTAATTTAAACGAACAATTAAAGGCGTGTGTGGACGCAATTAAAAAATAATTTAGATACGGGGAGAGTTTATGAGCGAAACAACGAAAAAAGAAAATCCGTTTAAGAAATTAAGAACGGTGTTTAAGGAAAGTTCAACGGCGACTAAGCTCTCTTTCTTTATCCCCGGCGTGGGGCAAATTATTCGCAAACAATACGTTAAAGGCGGATTGTATTTATTGCTTACGATAGCTTTCTTTTCGTACCTGTTGGGGGGAGGCGCAAGATATTTAGCACAATTATTCTCAGGGGATTTAGGGGAAACGATATCGGGCGAAGTTTGGAATGAAGAACTGCAAATTTATGAGAAGGTAAAAGGCGATAACAGTTTCTTAATATTACTTTACGGCGTAGTTACCATCGTTTTGACTGCCATTTATTTATTCGTTTGGTATTCAAACGTTTGCTCGAGTGCAAAAAACGACAAAAGACTATTAAAAGGCGAGAAAGTTTCAAGCTTTAAAGAAGATATTGACGTCCTTTTGAATTCAAAGTTTCATTTACCGCTTTTATTTCCACCTTTTTTGGGGTTAATAGTCTTTACGGTAATGCCTTTGTTGTTTATGATATTGATAGCTTTTACCAACTACGACTATCAACATATGCCACCGGGGAAACTTTTCGATTGGGTGGGATTTGAAAATTTTAAAGCGATGTTTTCCTTATCGGGTGGTTCGTCATCGTTTGCAATGGTGTTTTTAAGGGTATTGCTTTGGACGTTCGTATGGGCGTTTTTTGCTACGTTTAGCAACTATTTTATCGGTATGCTCATCGCCTTAATGATTAATAGAAAAGGGATCAAACTCAAAAAATTATGGCGAACACTATTTATTATCGCGATTGCCGTACCGCAGTTCGTAACTTTGCTTTTAATGCAAAAAATTCTTGACGGCGACGGCATATTAAACAAAATACTTGGCACGAATATTTTATGGCTAACGGACCAAAGGAATTTTTCGATTTTGCCGAGAATAATGATAATTTTAGTCAACCTTTGGATAGGCGTACCCTATACGCTTTTGATGTGTTCGGGGATTTTAATGAATATTCCCGCCGACTATTACGAAGCTGCGAGAATCGACGGCGCATCGCCTATAAAAATCTTTTTTGCAATTACTTTACCTTACGTTTTAAAAGTAACTACGCCTTATTTGATAACGCAATTCGTGGGAAATATCAACAATTTCAACGTGATATGGCTCTTGACTGGTGGTGGTCCGGTCGATAATCTCTATTACGGTGGGGGAACGCAGGCGCAATCGACGGATTTGCTCGTTACTTGGTTGTACCGTTTGACGGTGGACGTTAATCCAAAATACAACGTTGCGTCGGTTATCGGTATCGTAATTTTCATTATTAGCGCGGTAATGAGCTTGGTTACGTATAACCGTTCGTCGTCGGTAAAGAACGAGGAGGAGTTTCAATGAGATTAGGGCAAAGAACTCGTACACGGGTAGGCGATATCGTCGTTTACGCAATTCTTTTAACACTCGGCGTATTATGGACGTTGCCCATTTTATATTTACTGTACACGGCTTTTAGAGTCACGCCGTCCACGGGTATTATCAATACCTTGTTTCCCGAACAATTAAAGTTGGGGATAGGGAATTTTCAACGTCTATTTAAAGAAACAGCGTTTGCGGTTTGGTTGAAAAATACCTTAATAGTCGCTTTTAGTTCGTGTGTGATTACGACCTTGTTCGTGTTAATGGTCAGTTATGCGTTATCAAGACTTCGCTTTAAGTTTAGAAAACCGATTATGAACGTATTGCTCGTTTTGGGAATGTTCCCTGGGTTTATGAGTATGATAGCGGTGTATTTTATCTTAAAAGCGATGGGGTTGACGAACTCGCTATTTGCGTTGATTTTGGTGTACTCGGGTAGCGCGGCTCTTTCGTATTATATATGTAAAGGTTTTTTTGATACGATACCGCGCGCAATGGAGGAGGCGGCGATATTGGACGGCGCAAGCCAGCCAATAGTGTTTTTAAAGGTGGTTTTACCACTTGCAAAACCCATTATCGTCTATACCGTTTTAACGTCGTTTATTGCGCCTTGGTGTGATTTCATTTTTGTCAATACTATTATCAGTGAACGAGAAAAATATACCGTTTCGCTTGGATTATATAAACTAATTAACGCGGAAAAAAGTGGCTTTAACGAGAATTTTACCGTTTTTTGCGCTGGCGCGACTGTGGTTGGCGGTATTATCGTTACGTTATTTATGAGTATGCAAAACTATTACGTGGAAGGGGTAACGAGCGGAGCGGTTAAAGGCTAAAAGTGAATAAAAATAAAAAGTCCGTGTATTCGCAATTTTCTATGGAAAATTTGTGACAACACGGAAAATAAAACTAATTTAAGTTAATTATTTGTGGATAAGAAAAGCACACTACGTTTCGCTTTTGCGAAGTATAGTGTGCTGTATTTTTTATAAAATTGGATTTAATCGTTATTTAGCGTCGGGCAAATGTTTATGCAAACCTTTTTCCTTGGCGTGTTCGTGACGTGCGCTGGTTTTACCTTCGGGGTTGATGTCGCCTGCTTTAGTAAGTGCGATTTTCGTGAGCATAGGTCCTACGAGTTCGTAAATAAGTACGGCGAAAAGGGTAATGTTAGAAATGATTGCGCCTTCTACGCCAAGTTCGGACGCTTTAATTGCCATACCGAGCGCAACGCCGGCTTGGGGTAATAAGGTTACGCCGAGATATTTAACGATATTGTCGTCGCATTTCGCCAATTTCGAGCTTAAGAATGCGCCCGAGTATTTGCCTGCCGAACGAGCAAGAATATAAGCAAGCCCAATTAATACGATTAAGATATCGCCAAAGACGGAAAGTTCGAGCTCCGCACCGCTTAATACGAAGAATAAAACGAATAAGGGCGCAGTCCATCTATCAACTCTGTCCATAAGTTCTTCTGAGAAATCACAGTAGTTACAGAAAATCGTGCCGAGCATCATACAAACGAGCAAGGACGAGAATCCGATATGTATTCCGCCAATTTCAAACTTTAACATCGAAAGCCCAATCGTTAAGAATACGAACGCGACGGAAACGGATAAACGCTTGGAACGGGAATGGAAGAACCGTTCGCAATAGGTAAATAAAAGTCCGCAAAGCGCGCCGAGCCCAATCGAAAGTACGACTTCAAGGATTGGTTCTAAAACAACGGAAAGAATACTTACTGCGCCTGCTTTCAACGCTTTTGCAACGCCAAACGAAACGGCGAATAAACCCAAACCGACCGCGTCGTCAAGTGCAACGACAGGAAGTAACATATCCGTCAAAGGGCCTTTTGCTTTGTATTGACGAACGACCATCAACGTCGCCGCAGGGGCGGTTGCGGACGCGATTGCGCCGAGTACGATAGCCACCGTTAAAGGGAGTTTGTCGGGCATCGCAAAGTGTAAAGCGATTAAGATTGCGTCAACTAGGAGCGTTGTAATAACCGCTTGGAATATTCCGACGATCGTCGCTTGCTTGCCGATTTTTTTGAGTTGGGAAAGCCTGAATTCGTTACCAATCGAAAAGGCGATAAACCCAAGCGCAACGTCGCAAAGCAACGAGTAGGATTTTACGTCGGCGTGGCTAGTAAAACCGAGCCCCGATACGCCGAGCGCACCTAAGCAGTACGGACCGACTAAAATTCCGGCGACAAGGTACGCCGTAACGGCAGGAAGTTGCGCGAGTTTTGCAAGACGGGAGAGCATAAGTCCTGACAAAAGCGCGATAGACAAACTTACTAAAATTTGCATAAAAATTCTCCAAAGAGCTCGAACGTGGTATTTGAACGGCGTTCGGAGGGGTATTTTGACAATATTGTTGGCGAAAACAAACCTGTTTCCGCCAAATCTTTAAATATTATACTACTTTCAAATTTAAAAAGCAAATAAAATCGTTTAAAAAATAATTTTTTTGTAAAAAAGATTGACAAAATTATTTAAGTAAATTATTTTGTAATAGCGTGGACGAGCGTTTGACTTTTTTTGCGTTTGGTTGTATAATATAAAATGAATTTATATGGCGTAAACGAGCCAGAAAAAACAAGGAGAAAAAACAATGTATCAAATCGTGAGCAAAAAAGCGCTGAATCCTACCGTTACGAAAATGGATATTTACGCGCCTTACGTTGCAAAAAAAGCTTTGCCCGGTCAATTTATCATTTTGCGCGTTGACGAAGATGGCGAACGTATTCCCCTTACTATCGCAGGCTACGATAGAGAAAAGGGTACGGTTACTATTATCTTTCAAATCGTCGGGGCAGGTACGGAACTTTTGAACCATAAGAACGAAGGGGATTTTATTCCCGATTTCGTTGGCCCGCTTGGACGTCCTACGCATACGGACGGTTTGAAAAAGGTATGCGTCGTCGGTGGTGGCGTAGGTTGCGCGATTGCGTTCCCCGTTGCAAAAGCGTTGCACGAACAAGGCTGTGAAGTTACGTCGATTATCGGGTTTAGAAATAAGGACCTTGTAATCTTGGAAGAAGAATTTAAGGAAGTTTCCGATAATTTCTTTATGATGACGGACGACGGCTCGTACGGTCAAAAAGGTAACGTTTGCGTGCCTTTGAACGAAATGCTTGAAAAGGGCGAAACGTTCGACGAAGTAATTACGATTGGACCGCTTATTATGATGAAGTTCGTTTGCGCTGCGACGAAACCTTACGGCGTTAAAACGATTGCTAGCATGAACCCGATTATGATTGACGGAACGGGTATGTGCGGCGGTTGCAGATTGACCGTTGGCGGTAAAATGAAGTTTGCATGCGTGGACGGGCCCGAATTTGACGGACACGAAATCGATTTTGACGAAGCGATGAGCCGTTCGAGAACTTACGCGGAATTCGAAGCGAGAGAAAGAGAAACCGCTTGTAATTTATTCAAAAAGGTGGTGGAATAATTATGGCTAAATTTAATATGAATCCTTTGAAAAATCCAATGCCCTCCCAAGACCCTGAAGTTAGAAACGGGAACTTTAAGGAAGTTGCGCTCGGTTATACCCCTGAAATGGCGATTGACGAAGCGAAGCGTTGTATCGGTTGTAAAAACCGTCCTTGCGTAGCGGCTTGTCCCGTCAATATCGATATTCCCGAATTTATTTCCAAAGTAGCGGAAGGGGATTTTGAATCGGCGTACCAAATTATTGCGAAAGATTCCGCTTTACCTGCGGTTTGCGGTCGCGTTTGTCCCCAAGAAACGCAATGCGAAGGAAAATGTACGCGTGGTATTAAGGCAGGTTGCGAAGCGGTTGCCATCGGTCGTTTGGAAAGATTCGTTGCCGATTGGCATAACGAAAATTCGAAAGAAACGCCCGTTCAACCCGAAAAGAACGGTCATAAAGTAGCGGTTGTAGGTAGTGGCCCTGCAGGGCTTACTTGCGCGGGCGACCTTGCAAAACTCGGTTACGACGTAACGGTATACGAAGCGTTGCACGTAGCTGGTGGCGTACTCGTTTATGGTATTCCCGAATTCCGTTTGCCTAAGGCTATCGTACAAAAGGAAGTGGATAACTTAAAGGCGCTCGGCGTTAAAGTTGAAACGAATATGGTTATCGGTCGTGTTATTACGATTGAAGAACTCAAAGACGAATACGGTTACGACGCCGTATTTATCGGTTCGGGTGCAGGACTTCCTAAGTTTATGAATATTCCTGGCGAGAGCTTGAAAGGGGTATATTCCGCAAACGAATTCTTGACCCGTTCCAATTTAATGAAAGCGTATCGTTTTGATAGCCACACGCCCATTCAACGTGGTAAGTGCGTAGCGGTCGTAGGCGGTGGTAACGTAGCGATGGACGCGGCGAGAACGGCGAAACGTTTGGGCGCGGAAGTGCATATTATTTATCGTCGTGGCGAAGAAGAATTGCCTGCTCGTAGGGAAGAAATCGAACACGCGAAAGAAGAAGGTATTATCTTTGATTTATTGACTAATCCTACCAAGATTTTGCCTACCGACGTAACCGACCCGCGCGACCCTGCTTACGGTTGGGTAAACGGTATCGAATGTGTCCGTATGGAACTTGGCGAACCGGACGAAAGCGGTCGTCGTTCCCCTAAAGAAGTGGTGGGTAGCGAATTCGTTATTCCCGTAGATAGCGTAATTATGTCGCTTGGAACGTCTCCGAATCCGTTGTTGAAAGCAACTACTCCCGGTCTTGAGACCTTGCGCCGTGGTGAAATTGCCGTGGACGAAGTGGGTAAGACTTCGATTGAAGGAGTTTATTGCGGCGGCGACGCTGCGACGGGCGCGGCTACCGTTATTAAAGCGATGGGCGCAGGTAAGATTGCGGCAAAAGCGATTGACGAATACATTAAAAGCAAATAATAAATAAGAGAAAGAAACAAACGCGATTTTTTTCAATCGCGTTTGTTTTATGTGTGTTTAATTATGGAAGTAAAACAAAAAAGGTTAAAATATGCTTGTTATGCGACGAACGTATGTATGTCTATCGTCGGGAATTTATCCCCTTTATTGTTTTTGACGTTTCGCTCGCTTTACGGGATTTCTTATTCACTTTTAGGGCTTTTAGTACTTGTGAATTTCGTTACGCAACTTCTCGTCGATTTGGCTTTTTCGTTCTTTTCTCATAAATTCAATATTGCTAAAGCGGTGAAATTTACGCCCATTTTAACGGCGATTGGTTTAGTGATTTACGCCCTTTCGCCTTGGATAACGCCAAATGCAGTTTACGTGGGTTTATTAATCGGTACGCTTATTTTTTCTTCGGCAAGTGGTTTTGCGGAAGTTTTAATCAGTCCGGTTATTGCGGCGTTACCATCGGAAAATCCCGAGCGCGAAATGAGTAAACTTCATTCCGTTTACGCTTGGGGCGTGGTAATTATCGTTTTATTTTGTACTTTGTTTTTGTTGATTTTTAAATCGAAAAATTGGCAATTTTTACCTTTAATTTTAACCGTTATTCCGCTTGTTGCAAGCATATTATTTAGCGGTACGGCGATACCTAAAATGCAAACGCCCGAAAAGACTTCGGGTGCGTTGACAATGTTAAAAGACAAAAGATTGCTTCTTTCCGTATTTGCAATTTTTTTAGGAGGTGCAAGCGAATGTACGATGGCGCAATGGTGCTCGGGCTATCTTGAACAAGGGTTAGGCGTACCGAAAGCGTTAGGGGACGTATTCGGCGTGGCGCTTTTTGCCGTTGCGCTTGGCTTGGGTAGAACCTTGTATGCAAATAAAGGTAAAAATATTGAAAAAATACTTTTAATCGGAAGCATAGGAGCAACGATTTGTTATTTTGTCGCAAGCGTATCTCCGTTTGCTTTAATCGGGCTTTTAGCGTGCGCTTTGACGGGGTTTTGTACTTCAATGCTTTGGCCGGGTAATTTAATCGTCGCAGAAAATAGATGCCCTAAAAGCGGTGTGTTTTTATTCGCTATGATGGCGGCAGGAGGGGATTTAGGCGCGTCGGTTGGACCGCAACTCGTAGGCTTAATAACGGATTTTGCGATTGCTAACCCGAGTTTGGTTTCATTGTCGGAAACGCTTTTACTAACGCCCGAACAATTTGGAATGAAACTTGGTATGCTCGTTGGAATGATTTTTCCTTTATTATCCATTTTTGTTTGTTTGAAATTTATAAAGACGAAAAATAAAGATTGACTTTTTTGAATAACGTGATATAATAAAAATATAAAAAATTAAGGGGGCAGGTATGCAAGAAAATAAGTTTGGTAGACTGAATTGGACGATACTTTTATTGTTTGGATTAATCGGTCAAATCGCTTGGTCGGTGGAGAATATGTATTTTAACACTTTCGTCTTTGACGAAGTGGATAAAAATCTCGACGCCATTACGTTGATGGTACAATTAAGTGGTATTACGGCGACTATCGTAACTTTAATCGCTGGTACTTTGTCGGATAAAATCGGAAATAGGCGTTCGTTTATCTCTTGGGGGTACGCGATTTGGGGGGTAACGGTTGCGCTTTTCGGGTTTTTATCTCCGCAAACGGTAGGTTCATTATTCGGTGTGGAAGGGGATAAGGCAATCGCTTTGGCGTTGACGCTCGTTATTATATTCGACTGCGTTATGACCTTCTTCGGTTCGACGGCGAACGACGCAAGTTTCAACGCTTGGGTAACGGATAACACGAAATCGTCTTACCGTGGTTCGGTTGAAGGAGTATTGTCCATTTTACCGCTCGTTGCAATGTTAATCGTTGCAGGCGGGTTTGGGATATTAAAAGACGCGTTTGGGTATTCGACTTTGTTTTTAATGCTCGGTATTTTTATTTCCGCTTGCGGGGTTGCCGGAATATTCTTTGTGAAAGATAGCCCGTGTCTTAAAAAGAACGGCAATTTTAAAGATATTATTTACGGGTTTAAACCGAGCGTAGTTAAAGGGAATAAGCCGTTTTATTTAACGCTTTGCGTTATCGGTATGTACGGTATCGCTTGTCAAATTTTTATGCCGTATTTAATTATTTATATGAGCACGTATTTGTCGTTTACAACGATAGAATATAGCGTTGTGTTCGGGCTTGCTATCGTACTCGGGGCAGGTTTGAATTTATATTTGACTCGGCTCTCCGATAAAAAAGACAAAATTAAAATGATTTATTTGGCTGCGACGATTTTTATGCTGGGGCTTCTTGGAATGTATTTCACCCAAGGCGAGAATAAGACGCTTCTTTTAATCTTTTTCGGTTTATTTGGTTTCGTTATGATTTCGGGGAACATTTTAATTTCCGCGCTCTGCGGTTCGACTTTGCGCGATTATACTCCCGCGGGCGTAGTAGGAAAATTGCAAGGGGTTAGAATGGTATTTAGCGTGCTCATTCCGATGGTGTTCGGACCGATGATTGGGAACGCGATTAATAAGGCGAGAAACGTACCCTTGCCCGGCGACGGCTTGACTGCCGACGCTATGACGACGCAATACATACCCGCGCCCGAAATTTTTTTGGCGGCGACGATTATGACGGCGTTCGTGTTCGTCGTATTACCGATATTACAAAAGGCGATTGAAAAGAAAAAGAGCGATTTAGACAACGAAAAAGGAGAGAGTTAAAATGCGTTTAAAAACGGATTACGAGGTCGGAAATATTCCGCATTCGGAGTACCCCCGTCCGCAATTACGACGGGAAAATTGGTTGTGTTTGAACGGCGAATGGTCGTTTGCAAAAGTAAAACAAGCGGAAGAAGTAAGCGTCTTTAGCGAGACAATTCTCGTGCCCTTTTCGCCTGAAACGCTTAATAGCGGAATTGCTGAAGGATTTAAACTTAACGACGACGAGAAACTCGTTTACGAGCGTGAAGTTTTTTTGGACGAGAATTTGTTAAAAGGAGTAACTTTACTCCATTTCGGCGCGGTTGACCAAGAATGTGAAGTCTTTTTTAACGGCGTTTCCGTTTGTAAGCACAAAGGTGGTTATACTCCTTTTAGCGCGGATATAACGGAAAACGCCAAACTCGGTAAGAACGTTTTAAGGGTCGAATGCGTAGATTATATAGAAAAATCGAGTGGAGCGCGCGGAAAACAAAGCTCTACTCCGAAAGAGATTTGGTACACCCCCCAAAGCGGTATTTGGCAAACGGTTTGGTTGGAGAGCGCGCCGAAAGAGTATATTCAAGATTTGAGAATTTACACGAACGCAAAAGATAAAAGCGTAACGTTGCTTTCTCAGTTTAACGGGAAACAAACGGTACGGGTTTATGATGACGATAAGGAAATTATTTGCGAAAGTTTTGATAACAAAACGATTTCGTTAGAGTACGATTTCGAGCTTTGGTCACCTGAAAATCCCAAGCTTTACGATTTTACGATTGAAACGGAGAGCGGTGATAAAATTTTTTCTTATTTTGGCGTTCGCTCGTTCGGTATGGGCAAAGACGAAAACGGTACGCCAAGGCTTTTCTTGAACGGTAAACCTTATTTTTATAACGGAATTTTAGACCAAGGTTATTGGTCGGACGGGCTTTTGACTTATCCTTGCGACCAGGCGATTATTGACGAACTTAAAATTTTAAAGTCGATGGGCTTTACGATGATAAGAAAACATATCAAGATAGAGCCGATGCGTTGGTATTATCATTGCGATAGATTGGGTTTAACCGTTTGGCAGGATTTCGTCAACGGCGGTGGTGAATATAAGTTTACGCACATTGCGCTTTTTCCCTTTTTAGGATTTCATCATAAAGACGACGATTATAAATTCTTCGCACGTGAAAACGAAGGGGGCAGGGTTGAGTTTTTGAACGCAGTTGACGAAACTTTAAACGCGCTCAAGAACTGTACGTCGATTGCTTGTTGGGTGCCCTTTAACGAAGGCTGGGGGCAGTTTGATTCGGCGTTGGTTACGGAAAAAGTATTGGCGTTTGACGATAGCCGTATCGTTGATTCCGTTAGTGGTTGGCACGACCAAGGCAAGGATAAAACGCTTTTAAAAAGTTTGCATACCTATTATACGCCCTTGCGCGTTCCCAAGGATTCTCGACCCGTCGTTTTAAGCGAGTTCGGTGGGTATTCTTTGAAAACGGAAGGACACGTGTTCAGTGATAAAGAGTTTGGATATAAAGTCTTTAAAACGCAAGGCGAATTTGTTTCGGCAATGAAGAAATTGTATTTAAAGAAATTAAAGCCTTTGATAAAAAAAGGACTTTGCGCCTGCGTTTATACGCAAGTTTCCGACGTGGAAGAAGAAATCAACGGGCTTATAACGTTCGATAGAAAAGTTGTAAAAATGCCGATTGAAGAAATGAAAAAACTTAACGACGAAATTAATAAAGAATTGTAAGAAAAATGTAAAAAATAACGGCTCCGAATCTTTTTCGGAGCCGTTAAAATTTATAACTGAATTAGAAAAGGGGAAGGGGTTTTAAATAAATAACGTCTGCACGGTTCGCCGCTTCGCCTTCCGCGAGAACGAACGCTTTTTTATGGATAATTCCGCCCGCTTTTTCAACGATTGCTTCAAGACCTGAGAGCGACGCGCCCGTTGAAACTACGTCGTCCACGATGCCCACTTTTTTACCTTTCAAAAGCTCAACGTCGTGTTTGGATAAGTACATTTTTTGTTCTTTGCCCGTCGTGATAGACGATTCAATATCAACGCTAATACCGTCTTGCATATAGAGTTTTTTGCTCTTTCTTGCAACGGCGTAATAGCGTTGGTTGAGTTCTCTTGCGATACAATGGGTCAGTTGTAAACCTTTGGATTCCGCGGTAATAAGAACTTCGCAATCTGCAAGCTTAGGCGCGAGTTGTTTTGCGACGTGTTCAGTTAGTGCGCTATCGCCGTGTAAATTAAAGAACGCAATTTTGATTCCGCTCGGTAAAGGAAGAATGGGAAGGTTTGCCTCGAATCCGTCAAAATCAATCGTGTAAAATTCTTGTTCCATTATTAAAACTCCTATAATTTTCTTTCGTATGGTTGCTTACCGAATTTATTATACCACTTTCTCTCAAAAAAGTAAATAGTTTTTAAAAAATAAAAGTTTTTTTTGGGAAATTTTTGCTTGCGGAAAGACGTTGGGATTATGCTGACTTAGTTGTGATGAGTTGACTTTTTTCTGAGTTCGTGGTAGAATAATTAAAAAGGAGAGTTGGTCGTGAGCGAAATTACTTCAATAACCCCACAAGTCAAAGATAAGACCCGTTGTAACGTTTATCTCGACGGGCGGTTTTATTGCGGTTTGAAATTTGAAACGGTGGTAAAAAACCGATTAAAAGTCGGTATGAACGTAAGTGAAAAATTTATGAACGAAATACAGCTCGATAGCGAAAAATCGGCAGCGCTTGAAAAGACGTTCGTTTTTATTACCACTAGCGCAAAAACGGAAAAGCAAATTCGCGATTATTTATACAAAAAAGGATATTTGCCTGCCGTAGTGAATTACGTTTTAGATAAAATGCGTGATTATCGCTACGTGGACGATTTGGATTACGCGCAAAGCTACGTAGGAAACGTTGGAGCAAGAAAGGGTAAACGTCTTATAAAAATGGAACTTTTTAAAAAAGGTATTTCTAAAGAAAATATTGAAAATGCTTTGGAAACGTTACAAGAAGACGACCAAGAAAGCGCGGCGATTGGGATTTTAAATAAATATATGCGCTCAAAAGAGCCGACGAGAGAAAATATTGCGAAAGCTTATCGATATTTAATGAGTAAAGGCTTTGATTACGATACGGCGAAAAAGGCGATTGAACAATTTGGTTCGCTTGATGAAGAAAGGGAGTATGAATGAAAATAATCCGTTTTGACGAAATTAATTCCACGAACGAGTATGCCAAAAAATTGCAAGAATATGACGAAAACGTCTTTATTCTTGCGAAAAAACAAACGAGTGGAAAAGGTACGAAGGGTCGGTCGTTTTCTTCAAATGAAGGGGGCGTGTATTTGACGAAAGTTTGTATTCATTCGAATTTTTTGGCGAAAGACGCGTTTTTAATTATGGCAAGAACTGCGGTGGCAGTTTGTAAGACGCTTGAAGATTTTTCGCTTTCGCCAAAGATAAAATGGGCGAACGACGTGTTCGTATCCAATAAGAAAATTTGCGGAATTTTAATTGAAAACGTGTTTTCGGGAAAACGAATCGTCCGTTCGATTATCGGCGTAGGATTAAACGTAAATAACGCTTTGCCGGAAGAATTGGAAAAATGCGCGACGACGATGCAACTTGAAAAGAACGAACCGCTTGATTTTCAAGCGGTTGAAAATAAATTGATTGCCTACTTGAATGAAGAATTCTCTATGGAAGAATATTTGAAACGCGTAGGTTATTTGAACGAAGAAATAACGTTTGTTGAGAACGGAAAAGGGTTTCTTGCAGTTGCCGTGCGAGTGGAAAACGACGGGGGATTGGTTGTTGAAACGAGCGACGGCGAAAGAAAAGTTTACACGGGAGAAGTTTCATTAAGGTTGAAAAGATGAGATATTTATTGACAAACGAACAAATGCGAAAGGCGGACGAGTTTGCGATGCAAAATACGCCGGCCTTGCTTTTAATGGAACGGGCAGGTAAAGCTCTTGCGGAAAAAATTAGACGCTTAAACGTGAAAGGCAACGTGCTTTGCGTATGTGGTGGCGGTAATAACGGTGGCGACGGATTCGTTTGCGCGCGGTATTTGTTGGAATTGGGGTTCCCTATTTCCGTCTTTTGCAATGCGAAAAAATTTAGCCAAGAAACGGAAATTAACAAACGTAAGTATTTAAAAACGGGTGGAAAAATCGTAGAAGAATTGCCAAATTTAAACGTGGATTTGCTCGTCGATTGCTTGCTTGGTACGGGTTTTAAGGGTGAGTTAAAGGAAGAAAGCAAACGAATTATTGAAAAAATAAATCTTTTGAAAGCGCAGGGCGCGTATGTGCTTTCCGCGGACGTACCGTCTGGGCTTGGGGATAACGGACTTTCTAAAGTAAGCGTTTTAGCGAATGAAACGCTTTGTGTTGGACAAGAAAAGCTTGCGCTTAGATTGTTGGATGGATTGGATTGTAGCGGAAAGGTTTCTACTATGGATATTGGTATTGACGTTTTAGAAATCGAGAAGAAGAATTACGTGACGGCAATCGAAAAGCAAGACGTAAAAGAACGGTTGCCTAAAAGAAAACGTAATTCGCATAAAGGCTCTTTCGGTAAAGTCGCTGTTGTGGGCGGTAGTTTGAAATACACGGGCGCGCCCTATCTTTCCGCTCTTTCCGCCTTGCGTAGCGGGGTTGGTTATACTGCGCTATTTGTTCCAAACGGAATAGCGGAATATTATATTTTAAAAGCGCCTGAAATTTTACTTGAACGGTTAAACGGTGGGGGCAGTATCGAGTTTAACGAAAAAGATTTTGAAAAAATGCTCGATTACGGTGCCGTTTGCTTTGGAATGGGATTGGGCGAAAGTGAAGATGTGTGTAAAGGCGTAGAATATTTGCTTGAAAATTATACGGGAAAACTAGTTTTAGATGCGGACGGGTTGAATAGTTTGGCGAAATTTGGTTCAACGAAATGCTTTTTAAATAAAAAATGCGAAGTACTCGTTACTCCGCACGTTAAGGAGTTTTCAAGACTTACTTCGCTTTCAGTAGAAGAAATTTTAAACGATTGCGTCGCGCAGGCAAAGACTTTTGCAAAAGAAAAGAACGTGACATTACTTTTAAAGGGCGCATCGACGATTATTACGGATGGGAATAAAACGATTTTGAATCTTGCCGGTTGTTCCGCGCAAGCAAAAGGCGGTACGGGTGACGTGCTGGCTGGGGTAATAGGCGGACTTTGCGCGCAAGGGCTTTCTATATTTGACGCTGGAGCGTGCGGTAGTTATCTCGTAGGTATATCGGCGGAAATAGCAAGTCAAGAACTTTCTTGTTATTCGGCGTTACCAAGTGATTTTATTCAAAATATAGGAAAAGCATTTAAGTATATAAACGAATAAATCCGTATTATCGGTAACCGAAAATACGGACGAATACGGAAGTAAGAAGCAGTAAACAACCGCTGATGACGTAATAGGCGGGATAGGGGATAAAGACGGAGCTTGCCAAAATCATCGCGCCCCCCGAAAAGAAACGTTTAGAGTTGCTTTTTGCGAATGCGATATTTCGTTTTTTGCGTTTTACGGGCATAGCCGTTTTTATCGGGTATTCTTTAGGAATTGAGTCGTTGCTTTTTAAGGCTTTATATAATTTGTTTCCGTCGATATTTAAAATTCCGAGTTTCTCTATCAAGCTTTGCGCTTCTAAAGTCGCTTTATCAAATAAAAGTACGGGTGCGGGTTCTTGTTTGAGTTTAGGGTAAAAACGTGCAATATCGTCGCAGGTAATTTCGTTAAATTTAAAAATCGGAAAAAACGCGTAGCCTTGTAAAAAAAGTTTGCTTAAATTGTTTTCGTCTTTCTTTTGCGCGTATTCGTTGGTGGTGTTCGGAGCGTTGAGTAGGCTTAAAAGGAAAGGAAGTATAGGTTTGAAAAAATTAATAATTTCTTCTTCCGTTGCGAGTTTTAAATAAAAACAAAGCGACTCTTTTTCGTCTTCTTCCGATTTTTTCAAAGCAAAAAGTTCGCGTTTCTTTTTTAAATACAAAGATAATAGATAGCTTCCAGCAAGTCCGAATGAAACGGACAAAATCAAAGAAAAAATAAGCGGTATTTTGAAATATCGCAATAAGAATAAAGCGCAAAAACCAAGAAAGGCAAAGGTAAAAATAAGGTCTGAATAATAAGCGGATTTTTTCATATTTTAATTTTTGCCGAAAAAACACCGTTTTAAACTTGAAAAACGGCGGAAAATATAGTATAATGTAGGAAATGAAGTCAAGGAGAAAGGTATAGATGCGGATAGGTTTATTCGGTGGTTCGTTCGACCCCGTGCATATCGAACACGTCAATCTTGTAAAAAACGCAATCGATTGCCTTGCACTTGATAAATTGATTGTTTTGCCTGCGCATACTCCGCCTCACAAACGGGGCAAGACTTTGACTTTGGACGAAACGCGTCTTGAGATGTGCCGTTTGGCGTTTTCAGAGCTTGAAAAAGTGGAAGTAAGCGGTTACGAGCTTGAAAAAGGCGGAGTGAGTTATACTTTTGAAACTTGTCAATATTTTCGTTCGCTATATCCCAACGCTCAACTGTTTTGGTTTGTTGGAACGGATATGTTGCGAGATTTTCCTTCTTGGAAAAAACCCGATAAAATTCTTGAACTGGTAACGCTTGCCGTTTGCGCTCGCGCGGAAAAAGGCGAATGGTTAAAAAAAGAAAAAGAACATTTTTATCGTTTATTTAAAAAAGAGTTTGCTCTCATTGATTACGAAGGAAAGGAACTTTCTTCTACGAAAATTAGAGTTCTTGCGGCGGCGGGCGAAGATATAAACGAGTTCGTTGGCGAGAAACTTGCTAAATACATCAAAGAAAAGGGCTTGTACGAAATTCAAGGCGCGTTTGAAGCTTTGGCTTTAGAAAAAACGAGCCGTAAAGAGCACAGTATTCGCGTTGCTGAGATGGCGGTAAAAAGAGCTCCGTCGCTTGGGATTCCCGAACGCTTGGCGATTACGGCTGCGCTCTTTCACGACTGCGCAAAAAACTTAGAACGGTCATCGCAGTATTTAAAGGGTTTTCAAATTGCTCAAGACGTACCTGCCCCTGTCGTTCATCAATTTGCAGGCGCGTACGTTGCGGAGAACGTATTTGGTGTGGAAAACCAAGACGTTTTAAACGCGATACGTTATCATACGAGCGGTAGAGCGAATATGTCGGCTTTGGAAAGGTTGATTTTTCTTTCGGATATGTTGGAAGATGCTCGCGATTACGACGTCGTAGAAAAATTAAGGGCGCTTTTTTGGGATAAAACGGACGATTTAACCGTTTGTATGGCGGTGGCGTTACAAGAAAGTTTAAGGTTCTTAAAAGAAAAGAATGTACCCGTGTACGAATTGACCGTACAAGCGGAACAATATTATAATCGATTTATAGGAGAAAAGTATGGTAGAAATTACGAGTAAAGAATTGGCGAATGCGGCGTGTAAAGCATTGGCGGATAAGCGCGGTAGAGATATCGTTACGGTATACGTTCGCGAAAAGACGGCGCTTTGCGATTATTTCGTTTTGGCAAGCGGAAGCAATCCTTCCCAAATTCGCGCAATGGGGGAAAGAGTGGAAGAATTGATTTCTAAAGAATATAATATCGACCCGACCCGAACGGAAGGGGTGCGCGACGGTAGATGGGCGGTTATCGATTACGGGGACGTAATCGTGCATATTTTTAACGACGATACCCGTTTGTTTTATCATCTGGAACGCCTTTGGGGGGACGGGGAAAATCTTGAAAAATACGTTGATCCCGACCAAGATTAATCGGATTTAAAGCGGAACTCTTTCGGCTCGGAATAAATCGTTCGGGCTTTTGGTTTTGCGCGCTTTTTTTCGACGATATAGTAGATAGGCTCTCGCTCTTTGTTTTTAGGAGCGGGAGTTTCTTGTTTTTGTTCTTCCGTTTTTGTTTTTTCTGCGTTCAGGCTTGCTTGCCAGCCGATTTTTGCAAGCAATAAAAAATGAACGACGATAAAACAAAATAGAAATAAAAATAACGTCAACGCTACGCCCGTTAAAGCGTTTGAAGTCAAGAGTCCGTCCGCGTTTTTTGTTAAAAGCGAATTGAAGTTTTTTAAATAGAATAACGAGATAAATTCCATAGTTGAATTGTATCACGGTAAAGTTTGTAAAGAACGGTCGATAAAAGAAAATCTTTGCCGAAGTTTGGTGAAAAAATCTTGATTTTTGCAGGGATAGAACGCTAAGATGAAACATAAAATAAGGTATGAATAGCGTGAAAAAATACTCGTGTTTTATTTTGGCGTTGTGCTGTTTGGTCGTATCAGCTTATACGCTTTGTATCAAAGACGTTTCTGTCGGCGTTTCGGCGAATGAAGAATTGCACGTGCTAATCGATGCAGGGCACGGCGGTAGGGACGGTGGAGTAACGGGCGTTACGACGGGCGAAAAAGAAAGCGACGTAAACTTAAAAATTGCCTTTGCACTAAAATCCGAATTGGACGACGCCGGCTTTAAAGTAACGATGACGAGAACGACGCAGTACGGTTTGACAGACGGGAGCGGTGCGTGGTCAAAGCAAGCAGATATGCGGATAAGGAAAAAGATTATTCAAGAGAATAATCCGTCGCTCGTAGTGTCCTTACATCAAAATTTTTATCCGACTAGTTCTTCTCCACGCGGTGCGCAGGTGTTTTATTTAAAAAACGATGAAAAAAGTAAAAAGTTTGCTCTTTGCACGCAAAATTGTTTGAACGAATTATATTCAAAATACGGAGCGCAATCGAGAGTTGCAATGCCGGCGGAATATTATATATTAAAATGCGCTTCTTCGCCTTCCATTATCGTTGAGTGTGGGTTTATGTCCAATCCGAAAGACGATGGTTTGTTGGATAGCGAAAGCTTTCGTTTGGCGATAGCGAAAAGTGTTTTTTCGGGGATAACCAGGTATTATTCTTTGCGGTGATAAAAAAATAATGAAAATGACGAAAATGACGACGAAAGCTTTGCAATCGCTTGTCATTTTTTTCTCTTTATGTTATAATGTAGATTGAGATAAAACGTAACGGAAGTGGAATGGAAATGCTTTTGCAGGGCGAAAATTTAACTAAAGAGCAAGCGAAACGTACGAACCCCGTAACCCTTGCGTTCGTAGGCGACGCAGTTTACGCTTTATACGTGAGAGAACGGCTCGTGAAATCAAATGCGGGAAAGGTGGGCGATTATCAACGCTCGTCAGCGAAAATTCTTTCGGCGCGTGGTCAAAGCGAGTTTTTAGCGGAAATAGAAGAGTTGTTTACGGAAGAAGAAAAAGAAATTTTTCTTCGCGGTAGAAACGCTAAAAAAGCGACGAAAAGTAAAAACGCAAGTCCGGCGGAGTACAACCGTTCGACGGGATTAGAGTCGGTTATTGGCTTTTTATATTTAACGGGCGACGTAAAGAGAATAGAAGAACTATTGTCTGCGTTAGACGATGAAAAGTTCCAAACTATTTGCCAAGCGAGCGCTTTTAAGCCTTCGCATTAAACGTTTAAGCGATAGAAATATTAGAAAGGAAGTTGATTATGAAAACGGAAGGAAGAAACGCAGTCGGAGAACTTTTAAAAACGGGCAAAAATATCGATAAGCTTTTAATTGAAAAGGGAGCGCAAGGTTCGCTTTCCATTTTATTTGCGCAAGCGAGAAGAAAAAATATCCGCGTGCAGTTCGTTGATAAGCTCGTTTTGGATAAGGAAAGCGTAACAGGTCGGCATCAAGGCGTCATTGCATTTACGACCGATTACGAATATTACGAGCTTGAAGATATAATCGGGGAAAAGAAAAGCGAAAAGGGCGGGTTTATTATTCTTTGCGACGGTATTGAAGACGTGCATAATCTTGGTAGCATTATAAGAGTCGCGGAGTGCTCGGGCGCGGACGGCGTGGTAATTCCTAAAACGGGTAGCGCTTCCGTAACGGAAAGCGTAATCCGTATTTCGGCTGGCGCGGCGGAGCATATGAAGGTGGCTAAGGTCGCAAATTTAAATCAAACGATTGAGTTTTTACAAAAGAACGGGTATTGGATTTACGCGCTTGAAGCTGGTGGAGAAGATATTTATAAAGAAAACTTTTCAGGAAACGTTGCGCTCGTTGTGGGCGGAGAAGATAGCGGGGTTAAACGTTTAACGAAAGAAAAATGCGATAAAGTTTTATCTATACCCTTGCAGGGCAAAGTCAATTCTTTAAACGCGTCGGTTGCGTTGGGTATTGCGGCTTATGAAGTCGTTAGAAACCGTATAAAAGGTTGATGAAAAGATGAACGTGGATATTAAAGACGAGATATTGGTCGAAAAAGCTCGCAATGGAGATAATCGCGCGATGGACGAATTGTTGCTTCGGTACGTTGGAGTAGTTCGCAGTAAAGCGCGGAGATTTTTTCTTGTGGGCGGTGAAACGGAAGACCTTATTCAAGAAGGAATGATAGGCTTGTACCACGCAATTAACGATTATAAAACGGAAGGCGAAAATTTAAGTTTTAAAAATTTTGCTTATCTTTGCGTAACAAGACGGATTATCGACGCGGTTAAATCGTCCGCGCGCAAAAAAAATACGCCGTTGAACAGTTACGTTTCTTTGCTGGACGCGGACGAAATGGCCGTGTCGCAAGGCCCGGAAGACGAATTGATTCGCAACGAAGATAAACGCGAATTTTATCAAAAAATAAGCAAACAATTATCCGATTTCGAATTTCGCGTAACCGTAATGTATATAGAAGGGATGAGTTGTTTAGAAATTTGCGAAAGTACGGGTAAATCGGAGAAAAGCGTGGACAACGCAATTCAACGCGGTAAGAAAAAACTGCAAAATATTCTTGGCTTAAACAATCAAGGCAAGTAAGAAAAGGAGAGAGAAATGGCGTATTTGGCGTTATACCGTATGTTCAGACCGACCACACTCGACGACGTGGTGCGCCAAGAACATATCGTAACCATTTTGAAAAACCAAATAGAAACGGGCAGAGTGGGGCATGCATATTTATTTTGCGGACCGCGCGGAACGGGTAAGACGAGTATTGCGAAAATTTTTGCGTCGGCGATTAATTGCGAAAATCCCGTAAACGGTTCGCCTTGTGGGAAATGTAGCGCTTGCAAGAGCCTTTCCGACCCCTCGAATTTGGATATTTCGGAAATCGACGCGGCGTCTAATAACGGCGTTGATGAAATGCGTGATTTGCGAGAAAAAGTGCAATATCCGCCCGTTGCAGGAAAATATAAGGTGTATATCATCGACGAAGCGCATATGCTTTCGCAAAACGCTTTCAACGCGCTTTTAAAGACGTTGGAAGAACCGCCGGCGCACGCCGTATTTATTTTGGCGACGACGGAATCGCAAAAAATTCCCGCGACGATTCTTTCAAGATGTATGCGTTTTGATTTTAAACTGATTCCGCAAGCCGACCTTGAACTTCGCTTAAAGAAAGTTTTAACGACGATTGGTAAAAAATACGAGGAAGAAGCGGTTTCAGCAATCGCGCGTGCAGGTGCAGGGAGCGTGAGAGATATGCTTTCACTTGCCGATACTTGCGTTTCTTATTCGGGGGATAAAGTAACTTACGAAGCGGTTAGTGCGGTGCTTGGTAAAGCGGATTTCAGAACGGTAACTTCGCTTTGTTCCGCTATACTTTTAGGTCAAGTTGGCGAAGCGTTAGAACGTACGGAAGGCGTGCTTTCCACAGGCAAAAACGTCGGCGCACTTTTGGTGGATATTTTGGGTTTTTTAAACGATTGCGCAGTAGTAAAAACTTGTCGCGACGCGCAAAATATTTTAGCGATGCCCAAAGAAACTTATCAGGAGATAGCGAAAATTTCTCGTGAAATAGACGGGCACCGTTTGTTGCGTACGACGGAAATTTTCGTAACGCTTGAAAACGATTTGCGGTATTCTGCATCGCCGAGAGTGTTGTTGGAGTCGGCTGTTTTAAAGGCGAGTATGCCACAAACGGATTACGATATAGAGTCCTTGCTTGCCCGAATTTCGGCGTTGGAGAAGAAACTTGAAAACGGAGTAACGATTACGAAAACGGTAAGCGTGGAAACAACGTCGGATTCGCCGAATAAAAAAGAAACGGAAGAACGGGCAAACGAGCCGATTTACGACGCGCCGTTGATGGACGAACCGCCTGCTGAGTTTGGCGGATATTACGAAGAACCGACGCCGATAAAGATAGAAGAAAAGAAAGTGGAAGAACCGGTTGCGCCGGTAAAACCGGTCGTTAAAAAGGCGGTTGCGGGCGATGCGAAATCTACTTACGGTACGTTTTTACGCGCGCTTAGAAGAAATAGTAAAAACGGCGTTTTATTTACGATTTGTACCGATTTGGATTATTTGTACGAGGACGACTCGTTCGTTTTGATTACGGAAAGCGAGTCGATATATCGTTCGCTTACCAAACCCGAACATTATCAAATAATAGAGCAGACGTTCGAATCAATCGGAATAAATCAAGACGGTTTTGCCATTCGTCAGCGTGGTAAAAAGTCTGACGATTTTAATAAGGGAGTCGAAGAACTTAAACAAAAATTTGCCGGTGTAAAAATCGACGTAAAATAAGAAATAAGGAGAAAAAAATATGGCAGGATTTAAAGGGAATAACGGCGGAATGCAAAACTTGATGATGCAAGCAAAGAAGATGCAGGAAGAAATGGAAAAGACGGCGGCTTTGCTTGACGATTGGGAAGTCGTTGGAACGTCGGCTGGCGAGGCAGTCGTCGTATATATGAACGCGAAAAAGATTATAAACGGTATTGAATTGGACGAAAGTATCGTAGACCCTACGGACGTAGAAATGCTTGAAGACCTTATTATGGCGGCGATTAACGACGGTTACGCAAAAGCGGATAAGGTTTACGAAGAAAAGATGGGGCAATACGGCAATATGGGTTCGCTCGGCGGTTTGCTCTAAATAAAAATTGAGCCGATTCGGTAAATCGAGTCGGTTGAAAAGGTAATTATGGAAATTTTTATTGAACCTATCGGAAAACTGATTAACGAGTTTTCCAAGCTCCCCGGTGTGGGAAAAAAGACCGCACAACGTTACGCGTATAAAATTATCGATATGTCGGAGTCGGACGCAAGAGCTTTTGCGGACGCGATTATCGGCGTAAAACGCAAGGTGAAATATTGTAGTATATGCGGTAATTTCACGGAAAAGGAAACGTGTGAAATTTGTTCGACGAGAGAAACGGACGTAATTTGCGTGGTGAAAGAGCCTAAAGACGTTGTCGCGATAGAAAAATTGCACGAATTTAAAGGGGTTTATCACGTTCTCCACGGCGTTATTGACCCAATGGACGGCATAGGTCCAAACGATATTCGAATTCGTGAACTGCTTGCTCGTTTGAACGACGGGAAGGTAAAAGAAGTAATCGTAGCCACCAACCCCGACGTTTCGGGGGACGCGACGGCGATGTATTTGGCTCGGCTTATTAAGCCGTTAGGCATTAGCGTAACCCGTCTTGCGCACGGTATTCCCGTTGGTTCTGAGATTGAATATACCGACGACGTAACGCTTACGCGTGCGTTTGTAGAACGCAATCAATTATAAAAAAGGAATTAAAATAAAAAAACTCCGCGTTTTTGTAAACGCGGAGTTTTTCGTTATTGTCGTTTAGAAACGGAATTTTTTGCGCTTTAAAGCTTTACGCATTGAACAGTAGGGAATACTGATAACGAAAAGGATAAACACTGCGACGACTGCGAGAATACCCGACGACGCGAAATGTAAAGTAAACATTTGCATTTCGGCAGAACCTTTGACGAATTGGAAAATTAAAGTCGGGGTAAGCCAAAGCAAAAGACCGGGAAGATGACCGAGCCATAAAGGCAATTTTAATTTAATGGAGTTATCTCTAAAGAATAATTTGAAGAGAATTTTAATGATGAGATATACCCAAGTAAAGATGGAAAATACAAGCACGAAAGCACTGATTTTAAGCGCAGTAGCGATAATCTCGGTTATATTTTCAGGGAGCAAGTCGTAAACCTTTTCCTTTACGTTTGCTTTAAGTTCTTGAACGGTTTCGCTGTCTTGTTGGGGTTCGACGCTTGCCGAAACGGGGTTTGCGGTAACCAATGCGCTATCGTCAGCCGGCGCAAGCGCGTCTAAACCGCCTAAAAGCAAGCTCGCAATAGCGTCTTCGATATTGATTTTACCGTCTTCGTTTTCAAATTGAGCAAGACCGTTTTGAATTGCGTCGCGGAGCGCGTCTTCGTCTACGTTATCAATAGCGCTAAACGCGTCGTCGTCTGTTTCTTTCAAGGAAGCTTTAATATTATCGAAAGTATCAAGAACGATTTCAGTTGCTTCTTCAGCGGTTTTTTCGCCACTTTGTAATGCGGTCGTTAAATCGTCTAATTGTGAATTAAACCATTCGTCGTCAAATTCGTAAGCGTTAAGTTTTTCTTGTATTTCGGCTTCCGAACCGTAACTACTCAACGCGGAGAAAATCGATTGTTTGGTTTGTTCTACGGCAATACTCTTTGCGATTTCAAGCGCAACGTTTTTAAGCACGGGCATTAAATTATCCACGATAGCGTCAACTTGTTCGTCAAGCAAAGCTTTTACGGGTTCCGACATATCGGGGTTGAGATTGCCTTGTTGGAAAAGTTGCGCAAGCATTTTGGTGTTCGTTTGCCAAAGAAGTTCGGCGGGAATTTCAATAGATGCTTCGAATTCGATGCCGTTTTGTAAAGCTACGTCCAAATTAGCGTTGGGGTATTCCTCTAAAGGGATAAGCTCGACTAATTGTTCTTTATCTAATTTAATTTTGGCGTTAACCGACCAAAACGGTTGAACGGCGTAACTCGTTACGACTAAAAAAGATAAAATTAAAATTATGACGTTGAAAACGAAAATTGATAAGCGATTGCTTGAAATTTTAGAATTACTCATAGCGCCTCCAAGATAGTCCTTTACAATAATATATTTCTACACATAATATAGTGTAAACTATTTTTATTAAAAAGTCAATAGTTTTTTTAGGTTAACGGAAAATATTTTTACGAAATGAAGAATAAAAGCAGGGTAATTCCCCCAAGATATGGATATGGAAAAAATTAAGATTTTGGAAAGTATGCGTAATCGCGACGAGCGGGAAACCTGTTTCCCCGAAAAGATAAAGAATATAACTGAAAAAAGGAGAGAGTATGACGGGAAAAGATAACGAAAATTATAACAAAGAGTATATTGAATACGTTAAATCGTTCGACCCACCGACTCAACATTTTAAAAACTGTTTTAGAGCCTTTATCGTTGGTGGTTTAATTTGTTGCGTAGGGCAATTTATCCGTCTATTTTTGGAAAACGTATTTTCGCTTTCAGGGGATGAACTTGCGGGCGCAACGAGTATGTTGCTTATCTTTTTGGGGTGCTTTTTGACGGGGTTAGGCGTTTACGATAGAGTCGGACGGAACGCCGGTGCAGGCTCAATCGTACCCATTACGGGCTTTGCAAATAGCGTAGCGTCGCCCGCAATGGAGTTTAAAACGGAAGGGTTTATTTACGGTTTGGCAGCGAAAATGTTTATCGTAGCAGGTCCAATTATCGTTTACGGTGTGCTTTCCGGTTCACTTGTGGGTGTGATTTATTGGTTGCTTGGATTGTAAAGAAAGGGGGCAGGTATGCGGAAAGGAACGATTTTCTTTGAAAATAAACCCAGAATTATCGCGACGGGTACGATTGCAGGACCAAAGGAGTGCGTAGGGGTGGTCGGACAATACGTGGACCAAGCGTTAACCGACGATACGTTCGGAGAAAGCACTTATGAAAAGGCGGAGTGTAAAATGCTCACTTACGCTGTAAGACGGGCTATTCAAAACGCGAAATTGGTAGAAGAAGAAATGGATTTGTTGATTTCGGGGGATTTGCTCAACCAAATCATTTCCGCGTCTTTTACCGCGCGAGATTTTGATATCCCGTTTTTGGGGGTATATAGCGCGTGTTCGACTCTTTCCGAAAGTTTTGCGCTTTCTGCGGTTTTCGTGAATTCCGGTTACGCTAAAAACGTAGTCGCGGCAACGGGCAGTCACTTTTCGTCTGCAGAACGGCAATACCGATATCCGTTGGAGCTTGGAAATACTCGTCCTCCCCAATCGCAGTGGACGGTTACAGGCGCAGGCGGTACGGTTATTTCAAACGCAGGGAGTGATATTGCGATTACTTCGGCGACGATAGGCAGAGTCGTTGATTTTGGAATAACGGACGTGAATAATATGGGCGCGGCGATGGCGCCTGCCGCTTGCGATACGATTCTTGCGCATTTGCAGGCAACGGGTAAACGCGCGGAAGATTACGATTTGATTTTAACGGGAGATTTGGGCGCGTTAGGGTCAAGATTATTGAAACATTTGAGCGAACAAAAAGGGGTTGACTTGTCCCCCAATCACGTCGACTGCGGGGAGATTATCTATAACGTAATCGAAGACGAGTTTCAAGGCGGTAGTGGAGCGGGGTGTAGCGCCGTCGTGTTTAATTCTTATATTTGGAACAAGCTAAAAAAAGCCGAAATTAAAAAAGTTCTTTTTTGCGCGACGGGCGCGTTGCTTTCTACCGTTTCAAGCGGACAAG
The DNA here is from genome assembly GCA_015055865.1 of Clostridiales bacterium. Taxonomy (GTDB): domain Bacteria; phylum Bacillota; class Clostridia; order Christensenellales; family Borkfalkiaceae; genus Scatosoma. The sequence goes on from SVHK01000002.1 coordinate 65,954, forward strand.
GGGAGAGTATTCCCTGTATTGCGCACGCTGTCGAAATTGAAAACGTAAAGACTTAAGTAAGAACGGGGGATAGAGAAATGTATGAAGAATATATTACGATAGTCGGGGATTTTTTAAAAGCGTTTTTGGTCGGAGGGGGAATATGTATGATTGCGCAAGTGGTCATAAATTTTACCGATTTGACGGCTGGGAAAATTCTCGTAATTTTTATGCTTGGCGGTGTGGCGTTGCAATCGTTAGGGCTTTATCAATATTTGGATGATTTTGCCGGCGCGGGGGCGACCGTACCAATTTGTGGTTTTGGGTATTTGCTCGCAAACGGAGCGATGCAGGGCGCGCAAAGCGGTTTATACGGCGCGATTACCGGTCCGCTTAAAGCGGCGAGCGGAGGGGTTACGGCGGCGGTCGTGTTCGCCTTTTTGATGGCGCTCGTCTTTAAGTCGAAAAGTAAGAAGAATTAAAAATTTGATAAAGATAACTCCGCGTAAATTTACGCGGAGTTATCTTTCTACTTTAATGGGTTTGTCGAATACGTCCATTTGTAAATAGGTGTCGGGGATTGACCCAACGACGATAAATTCGCCGACTAAAATATCGGTTACAACGTCGAAGTTTTGCGTTCTTGACGGCATAACGATACTGATGTTTGCGATAACGTTTAAGTAAATAGAGTGTTTGATTTGATTGATTCCCACGCTTTGGAAATCGGAAGAAAAATCGCACGTTACGCTACTAACCGGTATGATTTTGAAATTGACGGACGGTCCGACGCCTGCAAGCGCTTCTATACCCGATAAAGCGCCGAGCGGTACGGGAATACCGTTTAAACTTAAATTTTTTAAATTGGCTTGTGAGATGGACGCGGTATCTCGCGCGATTCGGTTGATTTTTAGGGCGTTGGCGGAAACGGAAACGATTTCGCCTTTATCGTTTCTCGAAAGCGTTACCAAATCGTCGTAACGCATTTCGTCGCCGAGCGTATAATAAACCGCGTCGTTGACGGCTATCGTCGTTGACGCGCGCATCGTCGCTTCGCTCACGGATAATAAAACGCGCGTTACGTTTTTTTGAAAGTATCCGCCAAAGGCAAGCGCGACAACGAAAAACAGACAAATAAAAACGGCCAAACGTTTTTTAAATTTTTGGGCAAAACTTTTTTTATACGGTTGAATCGTACCGTTTAGGCGTCTTGGTTTTATTTTGGGCGGTGGGTAAGGGGAGAGATTTTCGTAGTTGCTTAAAACGGTTTTGTTCTTTTTCATAGCTCGGATTTGAGAACGGAAAGTATTTTTTCGTTTCCGCAAGAAAATTGTGAACGTTCAAGATTGCGAATTAGAGTAGTATCGTTTAAAGTTTCTTTTATCTTTTTTGGCAATTCATTTAAATGGTTTTGCCGTAAAATTTTACAAAGCCCTAAATTTGAGAAATATTCGGCGTTTTCTATTTGGTCTCCGCGAGTCGCGCCTTCAAGCGGTACTAAAACCGAAGGCTTTTTTAGACTTAATATTTCAAATATAACTCCTGCGCCTGCCCGAGATATAACGACGTCGGCGGCGGCGTAAGCTTCTCCGATATCCGTTAAGTATTCGAATTGTCTATAATTTGGGACTGTAATTTTTTGTAAATTGCCTTTACCACAAACGTGCAAGATAGCGTAATCGCTTAAAATTTCTAAATTTTGTCTTATTGCTTCGTTGAGTACTTTACTACCGCTACCGCCACCGAGCACTAATACGACTTTTTTTTGTAAAGGCAAAGCGAACTTCACTTTTGCGGCGATTTTATCTTTTTCGAAAATATTCCTACGAATAGGCGCGCCCGTAAAGACGCCGTTCTTAAACGTTTTAGCCGTTTCGGGGAAAGAAGTGAAAACGGCTTTACAGCGTTTGGAAATAATTTTATTTGCAAGCCCTGCCGAGAAATCGCTTTCGTGCGTATAGCAAGGGATTTTTAAATTGTTTGCAGCAATGACGAGCGGTAAAGAGACGTATCCGCCTTTGGAAAAAACGACGTCGGGGGAGTAGGTTTTTAACGCTTTTTTTGCGGAGCGAATCGCTTTTATAAGTTTGAACGGTACGGTTAAATTTTTGGAAAAGCTTTTGAGTGATTTTTCACGTACGAGTTTAGGGCAATCCGCTTGGAAATATTGTACGCCTATTTCTTCAATTAAACCTTTTTCTATGCCGTTTGAACCAAAATAAGCGATTTGTAATTGTTCGTAACGTTTCAGTTCTTCGATGAGCGCAATATTTGGTACGACGTGGCCGGCACTCCCTCCGCCAGTAAATAAAATTTTTTTCATAACGATTATCCCCGTAAAAAATTTTTCCTTATATTATAGACGGAAAAAGCCCAAAATATGCCGACGAGTACGTGGAAAATAAAACTCGTCCGCAGGATAACGGACGAGAAAAGATTTTTGATTATTCGTAGAGCTTTGCTATTTTTTGCGCTTGTAATTTCACTTTTTCGCGTAAATCGTTCGGTTCTTTAACGATTACGCCGTCGCCGAGCGCGATAATTTTCTTTACCAACGTTTCGTCGCTCGGTAAAAATAATTCGGCGTACCAATTTTCACCGCGTTTTTGTAAGTTTTCCACGCCTAACCAATCTTGCGCGTCGGCGAACGCGTTTTCGCGGATTTCCAACAAAACGTTGACGGATTCTACTTCGTTCGACCAATAATTGAGCGGAATATCTTCTCTCTTGAACGTCCGTTTCGTAAACGTTTCTCCCGTTATAAAAGCCGAATAGATGCGTCCTAAACGGAATAACCGAAAGGCGGATTGTTTACGGCAATAAGCGTAAACGTACCAAATCCCTTGCTTGAAAACGAGCGTATGCGGTTCGATTTTTCGTTTCGTCGTTTCGCCGATTCTGGAACGGTAATCGATTTCCAATACCGAACAATCGCGGATACAGTTTTCGGTTAAACGGATTTTTTCTTGAAATCTAGAATCTCCCCAACTACTGCTATCAACAATGATAGAGCCAATTTCTCCCGAAAGGGTAAGGTTGCGTATTTCCGATTTTATGCGCGAAGAAAGTTTGCGTTGCGCAGCCAAAAACCGTTCTTCTGGAATTTGCGAATACATAACGGATAAAGCTTCGATTGCGGATTCGTATTCTTCTTTCGTCATAAAGCCGACGGGAAGTTTATAGCTATCCGAAATGCAAATCCCCCCGTTTCTGCCTTGTAAAACAAAAACAGGTACGCACATAGAAAGTAAATCGACGTAACGGTAGATAGTTCGGATAGAAAGTTCGTGCTTTTGCGCAAGATAGGTAGCGGTTACCTTTCTTTTGGCGAGTAATTCAAAGAAAATATCTAATAAAATTACGAATTTCATATTTTTTACTCCAAAAAATATTTGTAAATATTATAACATATATGACAAGAATTGTCAAGTTTTATTTGATAAAATTGCGTTGTAAAGTAAAAAAGGAGTAAAAAAATATGTTTGAAAGTGAAATGGACGAATTGAGAGCAAAAAGCTGGATGGAGCGTTACGAACGATTGGACGGAGAGCTTTTAAAGCGAATGAAGAGCAGAAAAGAGAACGAATTACTCTATTCTTTTTCTTTGTTATTGAGTGGGTTTGGCGGTAGCGCGGATACAAGTAAATATTTGCGTGGTAAATTGGCGGAAAATGCTTGACAAAAAAAGGGAAAAAGTGTAAAATAATTAGATGAAAAATTACGCGATTTTGCGAACGAACAACGGTTGATTAAGGAGTAAATAATAATGGCTACGAACGTAATGGATATTCTCCGCGCAAGGGGATTTGTTAAACAAACGGTATTTGAAGAAGAACTTTACGAAAAACTTTCTAAAGAAAGCGTACCGTTTTATATTGGGTTTGACCCTACGGCGGATTCTTTACACGTCGGGCATTTTATGCAACTTATCGCAATGGCGCACATGCAACGCGCCGGTCATAAGCCGATTATTTTAATCGGTGGCGGGACGGCGATGATAGGCGACCCTTCCGGTAGAACGGATATGCGTAGTATGATGACGAAGGAAACCATTCGTCATAACGTAGAATGTTTCAAAAAGCAAATGTCGAAATTTATCTCGTTCGAAGGCGAGAACGGCGCAATCGTCGTGGATAACGGGGATTGGCTTTTGGATTTAAACTACGTAGATTTCTTGCGTGAAATTGGCGCGCACTTCTCCGTTAACCGTATGTTATCGGCGGAATGTTTTAAGCAAAGATTGGAACGCGGTTTGTCTTTCCTTGAATTTAACTATATGCTAATGCAAGCATACGACTTCCTTGTGTTGCATCAAAAATACGGCTGTTCTTTGGAACTTGGCGGAGACGACCAATGGAGCAATATTCTTGCCGGCGCGAACCTTATTAGAATTAAAGAACAAAAACCTGCTTACGCAATGACGTTTACGCTTTTGACGACTTCGGACGGCAAAAAAATGGGTAAAACGGCAAAGGGTGCGGTATGGCTTGACGAGAACAAAACGACGCCTTACGAATTTTATCAATATTGGCGCAACACGGCGGACGAAGACGTGGAAAAGTGTATGAAACTTTTGACGTTCTTACCGCTTGAAGAAATCAACGAACTTTGCGCTTATAAGGACGAAAGAATCAACAAGGCGAAAGAAGTACTTGCTTACGAGCTTACCAAAGAAGTACACGGCGAAGAACAGGCAAATCTTGCAAGAAGTCAGGCGCAAGCGGCTTTCGGCGGTAGCAACGCAGAACTTTTAACCAAAGAAGTGGAAGGCGCGCAAACGGTCGTTGACGCGATGGTTTTATCGGGGATTGCAAAATCCAAGGGCGAAGCGCGTCGTTTGATTGAGCAAGGCGGGGTATCCGTTGACGAAACGAAAGTAACGGATGTGAATATGCCCGTTCCGGCAACTGAGTTCGTTTTGCATAAGGGTAAGAAAGTACACCTTAAAATCGTCGTAAAATAAGCTTTAATAAATCGGAAAGAGTTTTTCGGGTTTGAAGATATTCGAAATTTATTAAGATAAAGTATGATAAAGTATGGAAAAAAGCGTTTTGACTGTGTTCGGCGAACACGAAAGCGAAAAAATAATCGAAAAATCTCGATTTATAACGTATAGCGCGCATATTGAAAGCGAAGAAGACGGCAAAGCGTTTATTGCAAAAATTCGCTCCAAACATTCTTTAGCAACGCACGTTTGTTCCGCTTTTATTGCTGATAAAACGGGCAACTTACAGCGTTTTTCCGACGACGGCGAACCGCAAGGTACGGCGGGAATGCCTATTTTAGAAGTTCTTAAAAACAAAAAACTTTTTGAAACGGCGGTTGCGGTCGTGCGCTATTTTGGGGGCGTGAAACTTGGCGCGGGTGGTTTAGTTCGCGCGTATTCTTCAAGCGCGTCGGAGAATCTTTCGGGTGCGGATATTCGCTCTCTTGAAATGTGTAAGGAGTTTTTAATTACCGTCGATTATACGGGCGTTGACGGCGTTCAAAAATATTTTTCCAATAACGAGTGTAATGAATTATCCGTCGATTACGGGGAAAAAGTTTGTTATCTCGTGGCGGTAAAAAAGGCGGTTTTTGAGTCGTTTAAAAGCGGACTCGTTGACTATATGCAAGGCAAAGTGGGTATAGAAGACGGGGAAGAATATTACGCACCCTTTCACGTTTAGGGTTGAAAATAAAGGAATAAAGCGGTTTCCTTGTGCAAAATATACATTGAAAGATAATAACTTTGTCAAATTTGTCTATTGTATTTTTTTATGAAATATAGTAAAATAGTAATATAGAAAAAGTTTTTTCTAATTTGGAGGAAAAAGATTATGTCAGGACTTTTGCTTAAAGGCATTAACAAAGTGTACCCCTCGGGCGTACAAGCCGTATTTAATTTCTGTCTCGATATCAGAGATAAGGAATTCATCGTATTGGTAGGACCTTCCGGTTGCGGTAAGTCTACTACGCTTCGTATGATTGCAGGTTTGGAAGACATTTCTTCCGGCGAACTTTATATCGACGGTAAGCTTGTAAACGACGTAGTTCCTAAGGATAGAGATATCGCGATGGTATTCCAAAACTACGCGCTTTATCCCCACATGACCGTTTACGATAATATGGCGTTCGGTCTTAAACTTCGTAAAGTACCTAAGGAAATCATCGACCAAAAAGTTAAAGCGGCTGCTGAAATTCTCGGTATCACCGATTATTTGTCCCGTAAACCCAAGGCTCTTTCCGGTGGTCAACGTCAACGTGTTGCGCTCGGTCGTACTATCGTTCGTGAACCCAAAGTATTCCTTTTGGACGAACCTTTGTCCAACCTTGACGCAAAACTTCGTGCATCGATGAGAACGGAAATTTCCAAGCTTCACTCCCGTCTTGCTACGACGTTCATTTACGTTACGCACGACCAAGTAGAAGCAATGACGATGGGTACGAGAATCGTTGTTATGAAAGACGGTTTCATGCAACAAGTAGATACTCCTCAAAACTTGTACGATTATCCTGTAAACCTTTTTGTTGCTGGTTTCATCGGAACGCCTCAAATGAACTTCTTCAAGAACGCTCGTTTGGTATCTGAAGGCAACAAAGTTTGCGTTACGTTCGTTGGCGGTAACAAGATTGTTCTTCCCAAGAGCGTAGTTGCTCGTATTAAGAATATCAACGAATATCTCAACGTAGATAAAGATATTACGCTTGGCGTTCGTCCCGAAGATATTCATCAAGACCAAGCATTCATCGCTAACTCTCCCGAGACGATTATTAAAGCTCGTATCGAAGTTATCGAAAAGCTCGGTGCAGAAACGCAAATTTATTGCGAACTTGATTACGATGGAAAGGAATCGTCTGTTATCGACAACTCTACGCAAATGATTGCGAAGATTTCCAGCCGTGCGGTAGTATCTTTGAAAGAAGTCGTAGAACTCGCATTCGACGCGCATCACCTTCACCTTTTCGACGGCGATACCGAAGCGTCTATGCTTGAAAGAGACGAAGGCTACGAAGTTATTCCCGAAAACGCGGAAGGTTCTGCTTTCACGCCTCCTACACCGCAAGAAATGCGCGCTCAAATCGATGCTGCTCGTATCGTAACGAAAGAAATGAAAGCGCAAATGCGTAAGGATGCAAAAATGGCAAAGAGAACGGCTGCTATGGCTGCTAAGGAAAATGCTGAAACGCCTGCAGACGAAGATAAAGCTGAATAATTAAATGAAAAACTGCTTTGAAATTCAAAGCAGTTTTTTGATACATAAAAGAAAAATCAATTAAAAAGTAGATTAGGGACGTCAGGGGTATCGAAATATTCGCGGACGTCCTTTTCGCTTACGATATAATCGACTTCGGAGATATTACAAAGTTTAAAAATCGAGGAGCGATTAAGTTTCGTGCTGTCGCAAAGGAGTATTCTTTTTTCCGCTTGCGCCATCATACGTTTGCGTAAAATATTTTCTTCTTCAAAACAATCGTAAACTTCGCCTGTTTTTTCAACCGATTGCGCAGAGAAAAACGCTAAATCGGCGTGCAAATTACTAATGACGCTTTCAGCGTAAGCCCCGACGAGTACCGAACGGTTTTGCGCGGAGATGCGTCCGCCCGTCGAATAGGCGTCCACTCCGTTTTTAGAAAGCAAGGAAAGAGTATCTATGCCGTTGGTTATAACTTTTATACCCGAAAATTCCTTAAGGTATTCCGCGATAAAATAAGCGGAAGTCGAACCGTCGAGAAATATAACGTCGCCGTTTTTGATAAGTTTCAACGCGGAAAGCGCGATTCGTTTTTTACCTGCGATATTTTGTTGTGAACGAAAGGAAAAGCTCGGAAAATTCCCGTCCGCGCAAAGTTGCGCGCCACCGTGGGTTCGAGTGATAAAACCTTTCTTTTCAAGGGAAGTCAAGCGTCGTCTAACCGTTGAAGCGCTTACGTAAATAATAGACGCAAGCTCTTCAATCGTCGCGTACTGTTTTTCTTCAAGTATAGCAAGGAGTTCTTTTTCGTGGTTATCTTTCATAAGACCTGCCTAAATGAGCATAAATATCTAATAAAAATGCTCATTCTTTCATTTTATTTATCAAAAGCAAGAAAAAGCCGAAAAAATTGCTTATTTTGATTAATTATAGTATAATAAAATAAACGTATTCCGTCAAGCGAATTGAATAAAAATTTTTAAGATAAATAAAGACGGATAAAAAAATTAGGAGAAAAGAAATGTACGACGTAATCGTGATAGGTGGCGGAGTTATCGGCGGACTTATTTTACGGGAATTGTCCCGTTACCGCTTAAACGCTTGTTTGGTAGAAAAAGAAGAAGACGTATGTATGGGGCAAAGCAGGGCGAATAGCGGTATCGTGCACGCCGGTTACGATGCGGTTGAAGGCACGTTAAAGGCGAAGTTTAACGTGCTTGGCAATAAAATGATGGAAAAGGTAACGAAAGAGTTAGGCGTAAAATACGTAAACAACGGCTCGCTCGTCGTAGCGTTTTCCGACAATGAAATGCAAACGCTTGACCAGCTTAAACGTCGTGGTGAAAATAACGGAGTAGAACGGTTAGAGATTATTGGAAAAGAAAAGCTTAAAAGTCTTGAGCCCAATATATCCGATAACGCGGTTGGGGCGTTATACGCACCCACCGGTGGGATTGTTTGTCCTTACGAGCTCACGATTAGCGCGATTGGTAACGCGATGGATAACGGTGCATCGCTCGTTTGTGGGTTTGAAGTGGAAAAAATAGAAAAGACTTCGAACGGATTGGTTTTGAAATCTACGAACGGCGAAGAGTTAAGCGCGAAAGTGGTTATAAACTGTGCTGGGATTAATAGCGGAAAGATTGCGAAAACGGTAGGCGACGAGATTGAAATTGGCGGTAGACGCGGTCAATATATATTGCTTGATAGAGAAAGCGGAGATTTCGTTAACCATACGTTATTCTTTACGCCAACGAAGAAAGGCAAGGGAATACTCGTTTCTCAAACGGTGGATAAAAATATTATTTTAGGTCCTACGGCGGAAGAAATTGAAGACGGGAACGTAGAAACGACGGCGGAAGGGCTGTCTTCCGTCATTGAAAAAGCCAATGAAATGTGTAAAAACGTACCGCTGTACAATACGATTACTTCGTTTGCAGGGACTAGAGCTTATTCCAATAAGCACGATTTCATTTTAGAAGAAAGCAAAACGACGGACGGCGTTATTCATTGCGCCGGGATTGAGTCGCCGGGACTTACTTCCGCGCCTGCGATTGCCGAATACGTAGTCGGGGAATTGGTTGCTAAAAAGCTTGAATTGATTAAAAAGAGCGATTTTAATCCCGTTCGTAAACCCGATTATTTCTTTAAAAATTTAAGCAACGAAGAAAAGAACGAAATCATTAAAGCGGACAAATCTTACGGTCGTATCGTATGTCGTTGCGAGCAAATCACGGAAGGGGAAATCATTCGCGCGATTCGTGAAAATCCCCCTGCGAGAAATATCGACGCCGTAAAACGTCGTACTCGCGCGGGTATGGGTAGATGTCAAGGCGGTTTTTGTCAACCGTACGTTGCAGAATTGATAGCAAAGGAATTGAATATTCCGCTTGAAGAAGTAACCAAGAGCGGAAAAGGTTCGCGCTTATTAAGGGGGAAAACGAAATGAAAAAGAATTACGATATCGTCGTGATTGGCGGAGGCCCTGCAGGGCTTGCGGCGGCAATTTCCGCTTACGATAAAGGCGTAAAAGATATTCTCGTTTTGGAACGGGAAGAAAGAACGGGCGGTATTTTAAACCAATGTATCCATAACGGGTTCGGCTTAACAAGATTTAAAGAAAGTTTGTCCGGTCCTGAATATTCGGCTCGTTTCGTGGACGAAGTTGAAAAAAGAGAAATTGAAGTACTCGTCAAAACGACGGTCGTTTCCGTTAGCAGGGATAAGATGATTACTGCGATTAACGAAGACGAAGGCGTGTTTAGCGTTCAAGCAAAAGCAATTGTACTTGCAATGGGGTGTAGAGAACGTAGTAAAGGCGCTTTGAATATAGCAGGTACGCGTCCAGCAGGGTTATATTCAGCGGGAACGGCGCAAAAATACGTAAATATAAAGGGTTATTTGCCGGGTAAAGAAGTCGTTATTTTGGGCTCTGGCGATATAGGATTGATTATGGCGCGCCGAATGACGCTTGAAGGCGCGAAAGTACACGCAGTATGCGAAATTATGCCCTATTCAAGCGGTTTGAAACGGAATATCGTACAATGTTTGGACGATTTCGGGATTCCCCTTTATTTGAATCATACCATTACGAAAATTGAAGGAAAAGAGCGGGTAACGGGCGTGGAAATTTCTCAAGTTGACGAGAATAAAAAACCGATTAAAGGCACGGAGCGCCATTTTGATTGCGATACCGTACTTTTCTCCGTCGGCTTAATCCCTGAAAACGAACTTACCAAAAGCGCAGGTGTACCCCTTTCTCCCCGTACCCGTGGCGCAATCGTCTATCAAAACCGCGAAACGCTCGTGGACGGAATTTTTGCGTGCGGTAACGTATTACAAGTACACGACCTTGTCGATTTTGTTTCCGAAGAATCGGAAATGGCAGGCGTAGGCGCGGCGGAATTTATTTTGAACGGCTCGAAAGAACGCGACGTAATCGAATGTACGAACGGCAAGAACGTGAGTTACGTGTTACCGCAAAAAATTGATAGAAATATCCAAGGCAACGTAAAACTTTTCTTCCGCGTAACGAATACGTTTAGAGATTGTACGATTAAAGGTACGAGCAACGGCAAAGTAATTTTTGAACGCAAAAAGCGGATAGCAGTTCCTGGTGAAATGGAGACGGTATTGCTTACGGAAAGCAAACTCAAAGAAATCGACGGCGAAATTACGCTTTCGTTGGAGGTGTAAGGTGGAAGTGAAAAAATTAACGTGTATAGAATGTCCAATCGGTTGCGATTTGGAAGTAACGCTTGAGAACGGAAAAGTTCTTTCCGTAACGGGCAATTCCTGTCCGCGCGGAAAACTTTACGCGGAAAACGAAGTCGTATGCCCCAAACGCGTCGTGACTTCGTCCGTTCGCGCTATTAGTGGCGAAATGGTTTCAGTGAAAACGGATAATCCCGTTCCAAAATCGGAAATTTTTGAAGTAATGAAAAAAATTAACGCCGTAAATTGCAAATTGCCCGTTAAAATCGGTCAAGTACTTTTAGAAAATATTTCCGACGGCGTGAATCTTGTCGTAACGACGAATATGGAGTGAAAACAATGAAAGACTATTTTGGCGTAGAAATTTCGCCCTTAAAAACAAAAAGGCTTTTTCTTTTTGATATGGACGGTACGATTTATTTAGGCAATAAATTGTTTGACGGTGTAAAAGATTTACTCTTAAAAATCGAAAAAGATGGGGGTAGGTACGTGTTTATCACGAACAATTCTTCCCGTTCCGTGAAAGACTACGTAAAAAAATTAAAAAATATGGGGATAGAAACGGGAGAAGAGAACTTTTTTACATCCACGCAAGCTACCACACTTATCTTCAAGGAAAAGTTTGGGAAAGAGCTTATTTACGTGCAAGGCACGAAATCGTTCGTTAAAGAACTTAAAAAGAACGGTTTAAACGTAACGACGAGATATACGACGAACGCCAAAGCGATTTTGGTTGCTTACGATAATGAATTGACGAGCAAAAAGATGAGTATAACTTGTCAAATGCTTGGTCAGGATTTACCTTATTACGCAACGAACCCCGATTGGGTTTGTCCCGTATCGTTCGGGTACGTGCCCGATTGCGGTTCAATGTGTTTCGGTTATGAAAAAGCGACGGGTAAAACCCCCGTTTATATCGGTAAACCCCAACCGACGATGATTTTCGAAGTGATGAAAAAATATTGGCTACGTCACATCACATAGTTGAATTTTTCTCGCAAACCACCAAAAATAATTTTAGTGTAAATCAATCATTTTCCGTGACATAACATAAAATTTAAAACCGACCGCGCGGTCGGTTTTTTTATGCGCAAAAAATTTCTTTCAATCGCTTGAAATATTTAAGAGTTTGTTGTATAATAAAATTGCTTAATATATCAAGTCGGCATATATTATAGTAGTTTTAATTTTTAGGGGAATGATATGAAAAAAATTATAACCATAAGTCGGGAATTTGGTAGCGGTGGCCATTCGTTGGGCGAATTAGTGGCGAAAAAATTAAATATCCCTTTTTACGACCAAGAACTCATTGAACGCGCGGTAGAAAAAACGGGTTTTTCTCGTGAATTTATACAAGAAGCAGGCGAATATGCGTCGTCAACGAGTAAACTCTTGTTTAATATGACTTTGTCTTCGGCGTATTCGTCGGTGGGTTTGCCGTCTAATTACGACAAGATTTATTCGGCTCAAAATTCCATTATAAAAAGCATAGCCGAAGAAGGTCCGTGCGTAATCGTAGGGCGTTGCGCCGATTACGTTTTGCGTGATAGAGAAGATTGCTTAAACGTATTCGTTTACGCAGATAAAGAATACCGTAAAAAGCACGTATTGGAGCGCTACGGCGAAGACTTGAAAAAATCTATAGAAAAACGCTTGGAAGAAAAGGACAAAAAACGCAGTCTATATTATAAACATTATACTGGTATGGATTGGGGCGACTCAAGGAATTATCATTTTACCGTCAATACGGGCGTAGTCGGATTGGAACGGGCGGCGAATTGGATAGTAGAACTTTTTAAAGAAGAATAACTTGAAAACGGAGCAACGCTCCGTTTTTTTGTTTGCTTTTCGGGTTAAGTAGGCTTGACAAATTTTACTATAAGGTCTATAATACTTACAATGACTTTCTAAGGAGCTTTTTGATGAAAAATCAAATACAAGAAAAAAGCGAGAAAAAGTGGAAAGGTGGACTTTTAGAGCTTTTTTGGTCGTTTTTTAAAATAGGCTTGTTTACGTTTGGTGGCGGTTACGCAATGATACCGCTTATCCAAAAAGAAGCGGTCGAGAGCAAGAAATGGATTTCCGACGACGATATTTTGGAGATTATCGCAATAGCGGAATCTACGCCCGGTCCAATCGCGATTAATTCCGCGACGTTCGTCGGTTACCGTGTCCGTGGTTTTTGGGGTTCGTTTTTTGCAACGCTGGGCGTGGTTATGCCGTCGTTTTTGATTATTTTAACGATTGCGTTCGTGCTGAAAGAATTTCAATCTATTGCCGTGGTAAAATACGCGTTTTGGGGGATTCGCGCAGGCGTTCTCGCGCTTATTTTTAAAGCCGTCGTCAATATGTATAAAAAATCCAAAAAGAATTTGTTTTCGCATATCGTAATGTTTTCGGCATTTTTCATCGTTGCGTTCTTTAACGTGAACGTAATTTTCGTGATTATCGGGTGCGCGCTTGCCGGCTTAATTTCCGCGCTCGTTGCCGAAAGGAGGGCGAAAAAATGATATATTTAACCCTTTTTTGGACTTTTTTCAAAATCGGCTTGTTTACGTTCGGTGGCGGTTACGCAATGATACCGCTTATCCAAGACGCCGTGTTTACGAATAATTGGATAACGGGCGAAGAATTTATCAACTTTATCGCCGTCAGCGAGAGTACGCCTGGACCTTTTGCGATTAATATGGCGACTTACGTTGGCTCGCAAGTAGCCGGCGCGGACGGGGTTTTTGCAGGGATTTTAGGGGCTGGTTGCGCAACTCTTGGCGTCGTTACGCCGTCGTTTGTGATTATTTTGCTCGTCGCGAAGTGCTTTGATAAATTCCGTAACCATAAAATCGTTGCAGGCTGTATGAAAGGTTTAAAGCCTGCCGTCGTAGGCTTAATTGCCGCGGCTATGCTTTCAATTGGTAAAACCGTACTTTTCCCCAACGGTTTTTCTTGGGAAGTATTTACAAACGCGCCCATATATTTGTCTTTGGCTATTTTTGCTATTATGACGGTTTTGGCGTTTAAAAAAACTCATCCGATTGTAATCGTTTGTATCTCGGCGGTAATCGGTATTACAGTCGGGCTTTTATTGCCTTTGCCTATCGTTTAACGCAAGTCAAGGCGTTTTAGCGAAAATTTTTATAAAAAATTATAAAAAAACAAAAAAAAATTTGTAAAATACTTGACGAACGAGTGTTAAAATATTATAATAAGATTACAATTAAGAAAATTTTTAACGGGTGCGCCCGTTAGTGTTTGCATAACAAACACTGATAAAAGATTTTAATTGAAAAAAAGGAGATTTTTTAGCTATGAAAAAATTAAGTATGGTTATGGCAGCAGCTATGTGTTTGACCGTTGGTGGCGTTTATGCGGCTTGGACTTATGGTGAAAATGCAAACGTTACGAATGCAACTCAACACTTGACTGTTAATCTTACAACTGCTCAAGACGCAACCACGAAAGGCGGTATTTCATTAAGTGGTGGTATGACTTTAGATATTGACCAAGCAGATGCTCAATATCACGCAAAATGGGGTAATAATACCCAAGGAACGGTAACGGTTACGTTTACGCCCACGGATATTTCCGTAACGCAAATTGAGCTTCAATATACGGTCGCTATGAATTTTGATACGTATGACCACGATAACAATCCTGAAACGGCAGAAATTGAGGTGTTTAAATTTATAAACAATGCAGTTACTACGACGTCGTTCGGCGTACATCAACTTACTGGATCAGCTTGTTCTCACGATATAGCGGTTAATGCTGTTACTGGCTTGATTGAATTTAATCAAGACTTTGTTTTAACCTCGAAAGCTGAACACGCAAGATTCAATACCTGGTTGACGCAACAAGCGAATGCAGACAAAGGTATCTCCATCGTTGTAAGCGAAGTAACGGCTTAATAATAATTACAATTATAAATTTGGTAAATAATTCCTATAACCCGCTCTGCTTTGCAGAAGTGGGTTATAGGTTTTAGCATACTGTAAGGAAATGGAAGGTTTTGAACTTTACGTTTTCTTTCTTTGCTTAATTGTTTTTACAGCTTTAACCACGCTATTCACTATTTTTACTGTCTGGATAGTGCGGTTATTAATAAGACTAATTCGGCACGGAGTAGAAGACGAGAAAATAAAAACTGAATATTATAAAGTGCAATGCAAATGCAAGTGCGGTGGGAATTGTTTCTCGGGAATTTTCGATAAGATTATTTCCGCGCTTTTTTGCGTTCTTTTTATTGGAGTTTTCTTATTCTCGTTAGGCTTAAGTTTGAGCGAAGAAAAAATGGTTGGCGACGTACCCGTAATGCGCGTGGTACAAAGCGGTTCGATGTCGAAAAAGTATGAAAAGAATACTTATTTGTTCGATAACGATTTGAACGACCAAATTCAAACGTTTGATATTATCGTTACGGAAAAATTGCCCGACGAAAAGGATTTAAAGCTTTACGATATCGTCGTTTACGAAGTGGACGATACGCTCGTCGTACATAGAATTGTAAAAATCGAAGAACCGAACAAAACGCATCCCGATTGCAGATGGTTTACCTTGCAAGGGGATAACGTGCAATATCCCGATAAAACGCCCGTATTGTATTCGCAGATGATAGCGATTTATAACGGCGTTCGGATTCCGTATATCGGTTCGTTCGTGTCCTTTATGCAATCGCCTGCAGGGTATCTTTGTATTTTATTGATTGTGTTCGGAACGATAGCTATTCCCGTCGTGGAAAAGATTTTGGAAAAGGAACGAGAAAAACGGTTGATTGCGATTGGCGAATTGCCGAGCGAAGGCGAACGTTTAAGCGAATGGCAACCGCCTAAAAAGGAAGAAGTTCCTACTATTAAAGTCGAACCCGTGCTCGCGATAGAGAACGCGCCTGCGCAAAAAGTAGAGAAACCGTCTGCGCCTAAAGTTATAGAAGTAGAAAAACCCACGCCTAAACCTACGGTTAAGAGCGTTCCTGCGCCTACGCGCGTAAAAGTGGAATCGGAGCTTGTGAAAAAGGTAAAAGGCGGATTCGTCAGTCAAGAAAAGCCTACTACGAAAGAATCTTCTAAGCGTAGCACGTGCGATTGGTTTTACGATACGTTAACGGCGGAAGAAAAGGGCGAGTTTATCAAGCTTTTCGTATTTAAAGAACTTGGCGGGGTTTCCAAACTCCCTGCTTACGTTATCGGTGGAAACAATTACGTATTTTTCCGCTGTTTCTTTATGAGTATAAACGCATATAGGGGGCGTATTTCCGAGAATTTGCTTAATAAAATGGAGCAATACTGTATCAAGAAGTTTTAATTAAAAAAGGGTGGGGAAATGAGATTGAGATTATTCCCTATGCTTTTAGGGATTATGGCAATAATAGGAAGTGGCGTTATCGCCACGTGGGAGTATGCAAGCGGACCCGTCGAACCGACTGCGCCGTATCCGATAGATATTACTTTGTACGTATTCGATTATCCGCCCGAAGAAGTTTTACCTGACGATGAAGAGGCGAGTAGTATAGACGAAAACCATTTAACGCTTATAAACAACGTTTTATATGAAATAGATTACGGGCTCAATGCAACAAAGAAACCGATTATACATAATTATTTGGAAAAATCTGGTGACGTTGTATATTGCGAGCAAAAGACTACGCAAGGGCTATTAAGAAAGTTATTATTGAATAATACGGATGCGGAAAATTTACTGTTCCAAGTAGAGTGTGTAAAGAAAACGGGAAACTATACGGGCGAATACGTTATTTACACCTATTCGAGTAATTCAAAAACGTTTTATAAAGGGAACGTAATTACGGTATATAAAACGATAGTGCGTAGTGATGATAACGGTGCGTGGAACGCGTATGCGAGTTATTGCGGCGAGGCGGAAGTAGTAGAAGTAAGCTTGAAAAATCAAACGTTGTTAGGAATAGATTCTTCAAAGTGGAAGGTCGTTAAATAAGTTATAAGAACAAATTAAAAATCCCCGAGCATTATGTTTTGCATAGAGCTCGGGATTTTATTTAGCCAAGACCGTATAATCCGAATTAGCCCAAAATCATCTTAAAATCTTTCGATTTTATCACTCAAAATCTTGGTTTGGATTACAATGACTTGGATAGGTAAGCAGAAAGAATAAGAAAAATTGTAAAGTAAAAAGTTATGGTATAAAACGAAACGAGCATTTATGCGTTGCGCATAAATGCTCGTTTCTGGTGCACCTTCAGGGACTCGAAGCCGTTTTAACAACGGCGAAAATGCCTTTATTTCTTTAGTTATAAGGCATTCCTTACCCCAAAGTTTGCCCCAAAACAAAAAAAATACTAATAAAACAAAATATCATTTTTTTTTGATAGTTTAATGGTTTGAGTTTGTAATCGAGCGTGCATACGCTCGATTTTTTATAAGGGTTTGGTAAAAAGAATATTGATTAAAATATTGCTAAAATAATAGCAATCTATTGACAAATAGAAAATAATATGCTAAAATATTGGCACTATGGATAATAAATTTGATATTGGACAATTTGTAAATACTTTTACGGAGCAATCCGTTGTTGACGGGCTTGTGGGAAGAGTGAAGAAAAAACGCAAGCAAATGAAGATTTCGCAAAGGTTGTTGGCTCAAAAATCGGGGGTAGCGTATTCGTCGATTCGTCGTTTTGAATCGACGGGGGAAATTTCTCTTTCTTCGCTTTTGAAAATTGCGCACGCACTCGATTCATTAAAAGATTTTGAAGGGCTATTCAAAGGACAAATAATTGTTAGTTTAAAGGATTTTGAAGGATGATTGCACAAGTAAGAAAGCTCACGGTTAAATATAACGGCAAAATAGTTGGGTATCTTGCTCATTTAGACGGCGATTCTATTGCGTTTCAGTATGACGACGAATGGATAAAAAATGGGTTTAGCATTTCACCGTTTTCTTTGCCGTTATCCAACAAGATATATCGAGAAGGTAAAGATTTTTTTGGTGGCTTATACGGCGTATTTTACGATTCCTTGCCTGACGGTTGGGGAGAATTGCTAGTAAAAAGAATGCTTGCAAAACAAGGTATCAATGCAGATAAACTTTCGCCATTGACAAAACTTACTTTAATAAGCGGTAGTGGTTTAGGTGGATTGACGTATGAGCCGACGCAAATAGATGATACGGATGAAACAAATTTTGATTTGGATTTTATTGCCCAAGAAGCGGAAAAGATTTTAGACGACGAAACAGGGGATATAAATCTTGACGAAGTATATCGTTTAGGTGGTTCAAGCGGTGGCGCTAGACCTAAAGCGCACGTGAAAATTGACGGCGAATCTTGGATAATTAAATTCCCTTGTAATTACGATCCAAGAAATATAGGCGAGAAAGAATATGAAGCCAATCGACTTGCCGAAAAGTGCGGAATAAACGTAAGTGAATTTAAGTTGTATCCGTCCAAAATTTGTAGCGGATATTTTGGAACAAAGCGTTTTGATAGAATAGGGAATAAAAAATTGCATATGATTTCACTGTCTTCTATTTTAGAAACGACGCATCGTATTTCAAATTTGGATTATATGCATTTATTTCAAGTGATAAAAGAGATTTGCGTTGACCAAGACGATTTATACGAAGCGTATCGAAGAATGTGTTTTAACGTGTTTTATGGGAATCGTGATGATCACGGTAAAAATTTTGCTTTTCTTTATAATGAAGAAAAGGGTGGTTATGAGCTTTCGCCTGCATACGATATTACACCTACGCCGAATAAATTAGAACACGAAATGACGGTATTAGGGAATGGTTGTCCTACGGAAAACGATTTATTAAAGATTGCAAAAGAAATAAAACTTTCGTTAAAAGAATGCAAAGAAATTATTCAAATTGTGCAATATGTGTTGAAAAAAGGAAGATGATTTCTTAAAAAGGATAGCTGAGATGCTAATATCGGTGTCAGGGTCACGACCTGTTTATATCGGAAATTGTTGGGTTTACCCTTAAAGTTTAACACAGTAAGCACCGTTTTGAGGAAGTTTGATGTGCTTATAAAATCTGAACCCGTGGTAGTACACGAATAGGGAACGTGTCATGAAAGTGCAACACGATCTAAAGGCTACAAATGAATTAGCTATTGTTTTGTAGTGACCATAATAGTTAACGATTGGCAGAAGGAACTTCCACAATTTAAAATAAAGCAGTTAGGTTTACACTTAACTGCTTTTTACTTTTAGAAAAAGATTTATCATAATAACACTTTGAACGTCAAACCGTATCAATCCGTATATTTTTTACGGTATTCTGTCGGAGTCATTAAACGATATTTTTTGAAAATTTTGCAAAAATAATACACGTCGCCGTAACCGGCAAGTTCGGCAATCTTTACTAAGGGATAATCGGTATCTATTAAAAGAGCCGAGGCTTTTTTTATTCGTTCTGTATTTACGTAGGAAGAAAAATGAAGATTCATATTCTTCTTAAAGAGTCTTGATAAATGTTCAGACGTAATATAGCATTGATTGCAAATGAACTTTGCGTTTAATTCTGGATTAAACAAGTGAGTATTGATAAGCGTAATGATTTTGTCAAAATCTGTCAGTTTTTTCTTTGGCGCGGATTCAATAAATAACTTGCTATTTAATAAAAGAGTTTTTATAATATTAGAAAGGAGTTGCTTACAAGCAATTCCTTGTATATGTGGATGCTTGCATAAATTGATAGCTTCTTTAAAGTTGGATAAAATAGACGCGCGTATACGCATAGGCAGTAACAGTATAGGGTGCTTTGAAAAATTAGTCAAGGATATTAATTCTTCGCAATCTTTACCATAAAAATTAATCCAGTAAACTTCAACTTGAGTTATATTGTCCTTACTATAATAATGCACGGGCGTATTAGGTGGAATTAGAAAAAATTGATTTGGTAAAACGGTAAATTGCTGATTGCCAATTTCCAAAATCGTTTCGCCTGCCAGCAAGAAGTTCAAGGAATAGTACGGATAATTGTCTTCAATATTCCAACGAGAGTCGATAGAATGGCCAAGGTCTATCGTTTTAATATCTACAGAATTATTGATATGAAAATAAGTTACTTGTTTCTTTGTTTCAAGTGGCATAGCGTATCTCCTTATCCTAATATACAAATTCAGTATAGCATATAAAACAAGAAAAGACAACTAAAAATCAAAAAATTCCATTTATTTTTTATCAATTTTAATGATACAATTATAATGGAAATTAAAAGATGGGAGGTTATAAAAGGTCGGTTGAGATTTAAGTTGGTTGTATCAGCAATGCTGAACTATAAATCGACGTAAAGAGTGAGTCTGGATTATCTCAACGATAAAATAAAAAATGAAAAACACTTTTTTAAACGGACGGATTATTGTAGATGGATATTTATACGAAGATGTGCTTTTTGACGTTGCAGGTAATAATTTAAGAGTTTGTTTCGACGGCAAAGGTGGTGTATCCAAGTATTTATCTGTCTTGACAGGAAAAAATTATACTTCTCGTTCTGTGCTTACCTTATATAAAAACAGGGAAAGGGTGGGGGCATATACAAAAAAGAATGTTCGTATGGCAGGACGCACGCAGGAAATTACTGTTTTTGGCGAAGGTTTTGAAATGGAGATAAAGCAATTTATCACCAAAGAAGACCGCGCAATATTTATCGAAATGAATTTTTCTGTGGACGAACCAACAGAGTTTACTCTTCTTTACGGAATAGGCAGTGCTGTGGGGATTCCGACTATGAGTTTCGGTCAGACCGGTTTTCGGTTTGTGCGATTAGATTTTGGCGGAGAAGTTGAATTAAAGAGCATTGTTGCGGAAAGCTATATATTGCGAAAACCTATTGTATATAAGTATGATGGACAAGACTCAGTTATACGGAAAATCTATCAAACGGCGAAACGCACGGTAGATTTATGCGCTCCCAAGGGATACGTATGGGATGGGATAAAACGCGACCGACTTGTTTGGATTGGCGATATTCACCCTGAAATGCTCGCCTTGACGACTCTTTATGGTAGGATGAAGGAAATCGAGCAGTCGTTGGATTTTGTGAAGAATCAAACACCATTACCGGGATGGATGAACGGATTTCCAATGTATTCTATGTGGTGGATTATTATTGTTGCGGATTATTATAAACGCGCCAATGCTTACGATTTTACCGAAAGACAAATAGAGTATATGCAAGGACTAATTTTGCAAATGAATTCTTGCGTGAAAGATAATGGACAATTAAATTATCCGTTCTATTTTGTAGACTGGCCCACGCATAACCAACCCGATGAAATACTCGGGGCAAGAGCCATTAATATAATAGCGATAAAAAAGGCGATTGATTTATTGACCGAGTTTGGGCAATCTACTCACTTGGCTACAAAATTATTGGATAGATTGCAAAAAGTTCCTATTTTACCTACGCAGAGCAAACAGGTAACGGCGTTAAAGTATTTTGCTTTGGGATATTTATCTGAAGAAGATAAGCAAAATCTCTTAAAGGGCGGGGCAAAGGGATTGTCTACCTTTATGAGTTATTATATATTGAAAGCAATCGCTTCTTTTGATAAAGAACAAGCCGTAAAGATAATGAAAGAGTATTACGGCGCGATGCTAGATAAAGGCGCGACTACTTTTTGGGAAGATTTCGATGTGGAATGGGCAAATAAGTCTTGCCGTATTGACGAGTTCCCGAAAGACAATCAAAAAGATATACACGGTGATTTTGGCGATTATTGCTATAAGGGTTTTCGCCATAGCTTGTGCCACGGCTGGTCGGCAGGCGTCATCGCTTTTATTAAAGAAGAGTGTTTGTAAAAGAGAGAGCTAAATGGAATGCAGAGTTGGAACGTTTAAAAGTCAAATTTATGTTATGCGGACATCTCCATAAGTCATTCGTATTAAATTCTCTACGATTTACGAACAACTTTTTATACGAGATGTGAAGAGTGTGGAGTGGCGCCGCCTGCAAGAGATCATTTTGTGGGGCATAGCAATGGTGAACTCAATAATACGTATAGTGATTTATCGGATGAATATTTGTTAAATGAGGGTAAGAAATTAGTTTGGTAATGAAACAAAAAAAATCGCTTTTTCTGCCCTAAAATCTGCCCCAAGCAGCAAAAATGAAAGTGAAATGATGGAATAAATATACAAAAATGCAAAACGAAACGAGCATTTATGCGTTGCGCATAAATGCTCGTTTCTGGTGCACCTTCAGGGACTCGAACCCTGGGCCCACTGATTAAGAGTCAGTTGCTCTACCAACTGAGCTAAAGGTACAAAAATGGTGGTCCATCGGAGGCTCGA
Organism: Clostridiales bacterium; assembly: GCA_015055865.1. Lineage (GTDB taxonomy): Bacteria > Bacillota > Clostridia > Christensenellales > Borkfalkiaceae > Scatosoma. The sequence continues at coordinate 88,094 of SVHK01000002.1, forward strand.
ACTCCGGACACCTTGATTAAAAATCAAGTGCTCTACCTACTGAGCTAATGGGCCACGTTAAATTGTTGCCAATTTTTGGCTGGGGTGGCAGGATTTGAACCTACGAATGCCGGAATCAAAATCCGGTGCCTTAACCACTTGGCGACACCCCAATGTCGTTAATTTTATAAATAGTGGGGCGGGAAGAGAGAATCGAACTCACGACCTCCAGGGC
>SVHK01000030.1 GCA_015055865.1 Clostridiales bacterium
CCCCCGAAGTACCGTGCGTTACGACGGCTTTGGCGTATTCGCCAACGGAGAGCATAGACGATTCGATATGGATATGCGCGTCCATAAACGCAGGGGCAAGGTATTGTCCGTTTGCGTCAACGACGAGAGTGTCTTCTCCGATACGATTTTCTATATTTGTACCGACGTAAGCGATTCTACCGCAAGCAACTGCGACGGAAATCCCATCTAAGATTTCATGCGTGCAAACGTTGACGAGTTTAGCGTTTTTAATAACTAAGTCCGCTTTTTTTACGCCTGTTGCAACCTTGACGAGCTCTTGCGAACATTCCCAAAGCGGAATTTTACAAAATTTGTTAATCATAGTTAAAGACTCCCTGCAATCGACCTAAACGTTGGTCAAATTTTAATATTTTTATTATAGCATAACAAAAACAAAAATTCAAGTGTTGTAGGAAAAATATTACAAAAGAAAAATAATATTTTTTTGTTAAGGGTTTTCACGTTTGCACGCTTGACATAATTAAAAAAATGGAGTATAATAAATCGTACAACAAAATTCGGGAGTGTGGGCATTTTTTGACAAACTAACCAAAAATGCTCGGTTTTCGTTCGTTTTGTACCTTTGTTAAGAAAACAATCAAAGGAGATTTATATAATGCTTACATCTATTTGCGGTATCAACTGGGGCGACGAAGGCAAAGGAAGAATGGTCGATTTGTTGAGCGAAAAGTTCGACGTGGTTTGCCGTTATCAAGGCGGTAACAACGCAGGACACACCGTTATCAACGAACGCGGAAAGTTTATTTTGAACCTTTTGCCGTCGGGTATTTTACGCGACGACGTCGTGAACGTTATGGGGAACGGTATGGTTATCGATATTAAACATCTTTGCGGAGAAATGCAACGTCTTCGCGACGGTGGTATTACCATTACGCCCGACAATCTTAAAATTTCCGATAGAGCGGTTATTACGATGCCGTATAACGTTTTGCAAGACGGACTTGAAGAAGACCGCCTTGCCGGTAAAAAATTCGGTTCGACGCGTCGCGGTATCGCGCCCGTGTATGCGGATAAGTATTTGAAAAAGGCGTTCCGTATGGGCGAACTTCTCGACACCGAACGCTTGTATAAGAGAGTAGCGGACATCGTTGAATGGAAGAATCTTACCGTTGTCGGCGGTTACGGCGCGGAAGAAGTTAAGGTAGAAGAAATTATCGCGTATTTCGAAGAATACGGTAAGCAACTTGCGCCTTATATTTGCGACGTTGGGTTGTATCTTGATAAGGCGAATAAAGAAGGAAAAAACATTATGTTCGAAGCGCAACTCGGCGCTTTGCGTGATATCGATTTCGGTATTTATCCTTATACTTCTTCGTCTTCGACGATTGCGGCTTACGCGCCCATTGGTGCCGGCGTTCCGCACTTGACGCTCGATAATTCTATCGGGATTATGAAAGCGTATTCCACCTGCGTTGGCGAAGGTCCTTTCACGGCGGAATATTTTGGCGAAAAGGCGGAAAAACTTCGTTCGCTCGGCGGAGAATACGGCGCGGCTACGGGTAGACCTAGAAGAGTCGGTCCGTTCGACGTAGTAGCGTCCCGTTACGGTATCCGTTGCCAAGGCGCGAAAGAAATTGCGCTTACTAAGATGGACGTTCTCTCCGATTACGAAGAGCTTGAAGTTTGCGTGGCTTACGAATTGAACGGCAAAATTATTGACGAATTCCCGTTCACCGACGTTCTTGACGAATGCAAGCCCGTATTCAAGACGGTCAAGGGTTGGAATTGCGATATTTCCAAGTGCCGTAAAAAGGAAGATTTGCCTAAAGAGGCGATTGATTACGTAAAATATCTCGAAGATGCGTGCGGATGTAAAATTAAGTACGTATCGGTTGGCGCGGAACGCGACGCATATATTGAGATGTTCTAAACGAACGAAACGCGTATAAGCATCGCAATACTTCGACAAGCTGTGGCAACTTTCGGTCGTTTACGTTTTAGTAAACTTCCTCAAGTTTTCCTCGCTTTCCTTGTCTTGCTCGCTTCTCCGCGTTTTAACGGAATATAGGTCAAGGAGCAAAGTTCCTTGCGGTGTGGTAAAGCCACAGAAAACGGACGCAAAAAGCAATCTTTGATTGCGTTATTGCGCCGATGAATATACCTTCGACGGCAGTCGAAAATAACGATAAACCAACTCAAAGGGGGTGAAGTACTTATGAATAAAATCGGTTTCGATAACGAGAAATATCTTTCCTTGCAATCGGAAAAAATCGAAGAACGTATTAATTCGTTTGGCGGAAAGTTGTATCTCGAATTTGGCGGTAAGCTTTTCGACGATTATCACGCGTCGCGCGTTTTGCCCGGTTTTGAGCCTGATAGCAAAATCAAGATGCTTTTGAATTTGAAAGATATCGCGGAAATTCTCGTCGTTATCAGCGCGAACGATATCGAAAATAATAAGTACAGAGCCGACCTTGGTATTACCTATGACGCAGACGTTATTCGGCTTTTGGATATTTTCAAAAGTCAAGGACTTTACGTCGGTAGCGTCGTTATGACGATGTATCATCCCCAACCGGCGGTGGACGCGTTTATTAAGCGTTTGAATTTGTTAGGGATTAAAGTTTATAAACATTATCCGATAGTAGGCTATCCGTCCGACGTGCAAAAAATCGTGAGCGAAGACGGTTACGGTAAAAACGAATATATCTCGACCGAAAGACGGCTCGTCGTCGTTACTGCGCCCGGACCGGGTAGCGGAAAGATGGCTACTTGTCTTTCCCAACTCTATCACGAAAATATCCGTGGCGTCAAGGCAGGATATGCGAAATTCGAAACTTTCCCCGTTTGGAGCTTGCCGTTATCTCACCCCGTAAACGTGGCTTACGAGGCGGCAACTGCCGATTTGAACGACGTCAATATGATTGACCCGTTCCATTTGGAAGCTTACGGTCAACTTGCCGTCAATTACAATCGTGACGTGGAAATTTTCCCCGTTTTGAATGCGATGTTTGAGGAGATTCTCGGTTATTCTCCCTATAAATCCCCGACCGATATGGGCGTTAATATGGCAGGTTTTTGCATTGTGGACGACGATGCATGTCGTCAAGCGTCCAACGCCGAAATTATCCGTCGCTATTATGCGTCACTTTGCGAAGCAAGGCGGGGTAGAGTGGGCAAAGAAGTCGTATCGAAAATAGAACTTTTGATGCGAAAAATGGGCATTTCCGTAGAGGATAGAAAGGTTGTTATCCCTGCGCTTGAAAAAGAAGAAAAGACGGGCGCGCCTGCGGTTGCGATTGAGCTTAACGACGGTAGAATCGTAACGGGTAAAACGGGTACGCTTATCGGCGCGTCGGCTGCGTGTTTGTTGAACGCTTTGAAAGTGCTTGGCGATATTGACGATATAGAATTGATTTCACCGACCGTAATCGAGCCTTTGCAAAAATTAAAAGTAAATCACATGGGTGCTATCAATCCCCGTTTGCATACGGACGAAGTGTTGATGGCGCTTGCGATTTGTGCGGTAACCAATCCGACAGCAAAGCGCGCGCTTGACCAATTGGACAAGCTTAAAAATTGCGAAATCCATTCGACGGTTATCCTTTCGCACGTAGATGAAAAGACGTTTAAAGCGCTCGGCATGAGAGTAACTTGCGAACCGAAAAAACAATAAATATGAACCAAATTTTAACGGCTTGAGAATTTTTCTCAAGCCGTTAAAATTTGGCTGTTTTGGAGAAATTATGGTTAAATGCTTGACATTTTTACGAGGGGGGGGGGTATAATATAAATACATTAAAAATATATTTTTAAGGAGAAGACGATGAAAAAAAGTGCTTTAAAGTTATTATCGGGTGTTTTAGCGTTAAGTTTTGCTTTCGGCGCAAGCGGTTGCGAATTATGGGATTCGTTTAAGGGTTTGTTTGGGGATAAAGAACAAAGCGAGACGGGTACGGCTGAAGAAAATGCAGCGTTCGCAAAAATGAAAATGGACTTTGATGCGCTAAAGAATTATAAGGGAAATCTTACTGCTACATACTCTACTACGGCGAGTATGAAAGCCCAAGATGATAAGGGTACGATTTTACAAAGCGGAACACAGTCAAGCGAGCAGGTAATATCGATTGATTACGCGAATAAAAAGGGTTTTATGACATCGGTTGAGTCGCGAAAAATGGGTACGGAAACTCAAACGAGAACGGCTAAAGAAAAACTTTTCTTTGAAAACGGAAAATATTATTCTTACGATTTAGCTGAAAACGGGACGGATAGTTACACCGAAATTTTGACGGAAAGAATAAACGAAGCGTTTTCGCTCGTTTCGTTTGAAACGATAGAGATTAATATTTTTAATGCGGAAATGTTGAGTTGTTTCAATGCCGATGATTTTAACGAATTGAAAAAAGCACATACCGACGTATATAAAGAAAGCGTAGAAAAACAAAAGGAAGTTTTAAGCGAAATCGATGAAAAGAGAGATGTAAATACGGTTAAAGCAGACGTTTCTTTAACGGCGTTTGAAAAAGACGGGGCGACTACGCTTGAAATCGTTAGCGATATGGCGACGGATTCAATTATGAGTGAACCTACGTACGCAACATTAAAGATGGAAACGTCAATAACGACGAAAGACCAAAAACTGTTAGAATACGCGCTTAAGTTTGACGCAACGCGTGAATTAAACGGCGGAACGCAAGTTGTGTCTTCTGAAATGAAACTTACGTTTGATTATTCGTTTGACGAGAGCGGTTATAATAATATTCAAACGGTTTTACCTTCCGAAGATAAAATAAAGAAGCCGAGCGACGACGACAATGGTTGGATTACGTTTCACGTAAAAGTAAACGGAAAAGAATACACGCAAGACGGAAGAATTTACGGCTACGACGAAACGGATAGCGCGTTGACTGTTTTGACGGATTTACAAGAAAGATATTTTGGTGAAAGTGTAACGATGGGACAAAACGTGTATTTGAATTCCGAACGCACTCAACCTTTAGACGTACTTAACACTACCGCGAGCGATTTGAAAAATATTAGCGATTTATATATTGAAGTTACTATAAACGACGGGTACGCGTTATTCTATCAAAACCCCGTAACGGAAAAAGACGTTACGGAGAAAAAGTACAAGATTGTTCAAACGTGGGGGCGTTATGACGTTTCCTATCCTGAATTAGGTTTTTATTATGAAACTTATGAGATTACTGAAGCAGATATAGCAGGTGGAAAGCAAACGCGTTGTTATGATTTTGAGAAGTATGAATATTATGAAATGCACGGTAATAGAAAAACAAGAAAGTTTGAAACGGTTTTCGTGAACGGAGTAAAAGCAACGAATTATTATTGTGAATATGAAAATAAAGGCTTTTACGTGATAGATTACGTTGCAGAAGTGGGGTTTTTAAATCCGAACGTGTTTGACGTGTTTTATCAAATGGGGCTTTATTAATGGATAAAAAATACGGCTTGGGCGGTCTCGTCCAAGCCGTAAGGAGTTTAAGATGAAAAAGAAGTTTTTAAGAGTTTTGGCAGGAGCTTTAGCTGTATGTTTTGCTTTTGGCGCAAGCGGTTGTTCGATAATTGATTCCGTTAAATCTTGGTTTGGAGAATTACAATATGAAGAAATAACGGACGAAGAAGAACAAAACGAAGCGTTTAAAAAAATAAAGGGCGCATATCAAAATACATACGAGTATAACGGAGTTTTTACAGCAACGTTTGACGGTTATATAAGCGAATCGTATAATGGGGAGAAAAATGCTAAACGTGAATATGACGCTTGTCTTTCCGTTGATACGGCTCAAAAGCGTTATTATAGTGAAACAACCGCCGGTAAAAATAAACATAAGACAAAACAATACGAAGCGGAAGGCGATTATTATTTTTATTGTGATTCTTATACTCCGTATTGGGGGAGTCAAAAAACTTATAAAACTTTATCTCCGATAAAGACCAATTATGAGTATTTGTCAACGAATATTGGCGGTTGGCTCGAGGCCTTAAATATGCACGATGGTATGGAGGCGATGCAGGTTGCTCCATGGTTTAATGGTCTTTCTTCGCTTTTTTATACAGAGTCTTTCGCTGAATTTAAAAATATAAATAAACAAGTTTTTGATGAAGGGCAATCGTTATGGAGAGAGAACGTTGAACTATCATATAAGTATTCGGAATTTAATAAGAATTTACTCTATAATAAGATCTTTATTAAACCTAAAGCAAGCGAAACGGAAGCTAAAACATCGAGTTCAGTGTTGAAATCAAAAGAAGGGGAAAATTTGCTTAAAATCGTAATGGAATTAAAAACTCCTGTATTTGATACATATACAGGTTCGAGTAAAAAGTTAAAAGTAAGTCTTTTCGTTGAAATTTGGTTGTTTGAAAAGGACGGAAAAATTGCTCAATGTAAAATAATTGAAAAATATACGAATTCTTTAGACGATTGCGAAATAAATAAAAATTATTTGTTAAATTTTGATTATTCTTTTGATGAAGACAAATTTAACGCTTTTCAAATAGACTCCAGCGTTCAACCGTCAAGCGACTCGTATGATAACACGATTAATAAAGATTTGACGTTCGTATTAGAAGATAAGGAAATTTTATTAAAATTTGAAATAGATATTAACGACACGGTAGAAACTTTCTTTGCAAAATTAGCAAACGGGCAAGGTTTACACAATGCTTATTGTAGTGTATCCGGTGTGGAAGGAATGAATTTTGAAGGGATTTATACGGACGAAGAACATACGCAATATTATGACGTAAGAACTGCGACTATGGAAGAATTTTTGAGAATGGAAAAATTCTACATAGATATAGAAATCAAAGACGGTTATGCGATGATTACGAATAATTATAAAATTGCGCTAACGCAAACGGAAAATAAATATTTCCTGTACGGGGATAAATACTCAGACATAGAAATTCTTAAGTTGGAAGAAGGAAATCTATATTCATTAACTTCTGAATATACTTATGTTAACGGGATAAAAACGGCTTCGAGCTTTTTGTTGTGTGAAGAAAAATGTTTTTATAACGTAGAATGCGTTTCAACTTTTAATTTATTTAAATATTTGTTTTATGAAGCAGGGTATTATTATTTATAGCAAAAGTCGTAAGGAGTTTAAAATGAAAAAGAAGTCTTTAAGAATTTTGGCGGGAACTTTAGCGGTATGTTTTTCGTTTGGCGCGAGTGGTTGCAAATCTTGGTTTGACAAAGAAGAGCAAGAACAGGAAGAAAGCTTGGTTGCTACGCCCGAAGAAAACGCGGCGTTTGCCACCGTAAAATCTGCGTATGAAAATTCGAGTAACCTTTGGCAAACCAAAGGGATTACTATGCAAGAAAGGGAATGGCTTTGCGAAAAGGACGAAACGGGTGAAAGAATACAAGATACCGTTTATGAATATATCGAATCCGTTGACGTTGCGAATAAAATAGCTTTTATCCAACAAGACGCAACCGGACAGAACGTTTACGCAAAGGATATTGTAAAGTTGTTTAAGCAGGACGGAGAATATTATAACTATCAGGAAACTACTCGTTCGAATGGTGATAATAGCGAAGGATATTACACGTTTAGTAAATATACTCCCGTTGCGACGATGCCCTTGGAATACGTTTATGAAAACGAAATGGCTTTTGATATAAGCGACGTTTTTCGGTTTCGCGGTGCGTTTTTAGCCAAGGATTTGGATACGCTGAAAAAGGGCTATGCGGAACTTTCTTGGGAAATGTCGGAACGGCAACGAGAAAGAATTTGTGGTTGGTCGCTTGAACGAATTGAAGAAAATTTGTATAAGATTTCCAAAGGTCAAAGCGTTTCGTTTGAAAGATTTGATACGGAAGAAGAATTAAAGCTTGCGCTTGAAAAACAAAAAACGACGTTTGAGAATTTGAAAAAAGAAGCCGAAAAAATCAAAGTAAACGTTAGCGTAACGGCTTATGAAAAAAGCGAGTATACGATATTTGAGCTTAAAAACAAAATGCAAAGTAGCTCGCCGCAAGTGGACGATTTTTTGGGAAACTTATCCATGACGATGCAATTAAAAGCAAAAGACGGGGAAATCGTCGGTTACTGCGAGTTGGACGAATTTGAAAAATGGAAAAACGGTAAAATTATTTCGACGGGAGTTAAAGATGTGGAGATATCTATTTCCGACGATTTTGCGCAAGATTGGTACGACGAAATTGAAACGGTCGTGACGGCTGATACGGAATTAGAAGAAGTAATGGATATTACCTTGGATAAAGATTTGACGTTGGATATCGACGGATTGAGTTATCCTATGGAATTTGAAATAAATTCTCAAACGACGGTTGCGGAATTATTTACCGATTGGTCGAAAGGGATTCGTTTTATCGGATCGTTTGAAGAAACTGGGGAAAACTATAAATGTGTGACTTGGGAAGATTTGTATCTCGACGAGGCAAAAACGCAAAGATTTAACCCTGCAAACACGACCGTTGAAGATTTTTTAAAGATTGAAAAGCTGTATACGGGTTTTACGGTAAACGACGGGTATGCCGTTTTTGTGACTTCGACGTATTTTTTCAATGTATTGGCTGAAAAATATAAGTATTTGTGGATGCAAAACGGTGAAAGCGAAAATCCGCTTGAAGTTCAATTTGAATTTAGAAAATTAGAAACGGGAACGTCTTATCATTTAGGCTCTATATCCTGTGTTGGAGCGGTATTGGGTGAATACGGCGACGACGCGGAGGTTTACGTCAACGGACAACGCGTAACGGACGAAGATTTCGAGTTTGAGTTCGAGGTGAAAAATAAAGGGTATACGAAAGTAAAAGTAATCGCGTACGAGAAAGATTGGTACGATTGGTGGGAGTATTTTCAAAGCTTTTATTTATATGATGAATAAAAGTCAAACGGCTTGAGAATTTTTCTCAAGCCGTTTGGTTTAGTTTTTTATTTCAATAATACGTTCGCGTACACGGTAATGCCTTTGCCTTCGCCGACGTAACCGAGTTTTTCGTTTGTGCCTGCCGTTATCCCAACGCTTTCTTCTTTGATTTTTAACACCGAAGAAAGTTTTGATTTCATTTGCGGTATATATTTCGCAAGTCGGGGTTTTTCCGCTTGAATGGCAATCGATACGTTTCCGACGGCATATCCTTTTTCTTCAATCTTACCCATTACTTCGTTTAAGAGCGAGATGGAGTCCGCTCCTTTATACTTTTCGTCCGTATCAGGGAAGTAGTAACCGATATCGCGAAGTCCTACCGCCGAGAGTAGGGCGTCCATTAACGCGTGGACGGCAACGTCGCCGTCGCTATGCGCAATCAATCCGCTTTCCGAAGGGATTTGAACACCGCAAAGCGTGATATAATTTTGCTCTTTTCCAAACGCGTGCGTATCTACGCCGAACCCGACTTTTTTGGGACTACTAAAATCGTCGGCAAAAGTGAGCTTTACGTTCTTTTCCGAGCCTTGGCAAATAGTAACGCAATCGAAACTTTCCGCGAAAACGGACGAGTCGTCGGTATATTCACTCAACGGTTTGCTCGCGCGCGCGTACGCGTATTCTATATCTTTTAAATAAAAACCTTGCGGAGTTTGTAAGCGGTACAACGTTTTTCTGTTCGGTACGTCCACGATTAAATTATCTTCAACGACGGCTATCGTATCCGTCACGGGCACTGCGCAAATTCCGCTTCCGTTTTCTTGGACGGAATGAATGCAGTTTTCAATCGATTCTTGACTCACGAACGGTCTTGCACCGTCGTGGATAAGTACGATTTCTCCTGAAACCGTCTGCAAGGCGTTTTTGACCGTTTCCGCGCGACTTGCTCCGCCGAGTACGACCTTTGCCGTCGGGAAGTCTTTGCAAATTTCAACGACTTGGTCGTAATCGCATTTTGCCGTAGCGACGATGATTTCGTCGATTAACGGGTAGTTAAAGGTGGAAATAGTTTTCCATAAAACGGTTTTTCCGTTTGCCGAAAAATCGGGGAGGGGAGCGAGCAATTTATTTTTTTCAAAACCTGCGCGGACGCCTTTTCCGCCGGCACAAATAATAGCGGAGATTTTCACGATATGACCTCGTAGAGAGAAGACGCTTCTTCTTTTTTAACCGTTTCTTTAATATTTAAGACACGGAACTTGAACGTTCCGGCCGAATATAAAATTTGCACTTCGTCACCGATTTTGACGGCGGTGGAGGGTTTCGCTTGTTTGCCGTTGATTAGTACTTTTTCTTCCGAGCACGCTTCTTGTGCGACGGTACGGCGTTTCAAAATACGGGAAACCTTTAAAAATTTGTCGATTCTCATAAGGAAAAGCTCCTAAAAACAATTTTTTAAAAAATATACGAAAAAGTCGTAAAAAAACGCTTGACATCTTTTTTTTTAGCGTTTATAATAAAATAATGTATCATTATGCTTTATTGTGGTGTATTGTTGCTTTAACGCTGAAAATTGGCGAAAAAAACCTGAAAATTCGGCAAAAAAACAGTCAAAAACACACAAATAAGTCCATTTTCGTTTTTTTCTAAAATTATTATACAGCAAGACGAAAAAAAAGTAAAGCGAACGGACGAAAAAAGCGTAAAATTTTATTTCAACGTGGCAAAAATCCGATTTTTACCGATGAAAAGATATACTCGGTGAATCGCCTTAAAATTTTAAAAATAAGGAGTTTAAAAAATCGATGGATTTACCTATTTCCAAATACGGCAAGAATGAAAGAAGAAAGTTCGGCTCTATTAACGAAATTATCGACATTCCTGATTTGGTCGAAATTCAAAAAGACAGCTACAACAATTTCATTCAAGAAGGCATTAGCGAAGTATTCGAAGACTTCTCTCCGATTACCGACTTTTCCGACCGTTTCGAGCTCTACTTTTTAGAGCATAAGTTCGGGGACAAACCCAAGTACGATGAAAAAGAATGTCGTACCCGTGACGCTACGTACGCGTTACCTTTGCGCGTAAACGTTCGTCTTGTCAACAAAGTGAAGAACGAAGTTATCGACCACGAAGTGTTCATGGGCGACTTACCTTTGATGACCGAAAACGGCGCGTTCATTATCAACGGTGCGGAGCGCGTTATCGTTTCCCAGCTCGTTAGAGCGCCCGGCGTACGCAATAAATCGCAAAAGGACAAGACGGGTAAGGAAATGTTCGAAACGACCGTTATGCCCAATCGTGGCGCGTGGCTTGAACTTGAACAAGACGCGAAAGACGTCCTTTCCGTACGCGTAGATAAGAAGAAGAAACTTTGCGTTACCGTCCTTCTCCGTGCTTTGGGCTACGGCTCTAACCGCGCGATTGAAGACTTGTTCCCTGGCGATAAGATTATCGCGGCGACTTTGAACGCAGACCAAACCAAGTCTGAATCGGACGGTTTGATTGAACTTTACAGAAGATTAAGACCGGGCGAAGTTCCTACCGAGGACTCCGTTCGTACCCACTTGTTCAATTTGTTCTTCGACCCCCGTCGTTACGACGTTTCTAAGGTTGGTAGATACAAGTACAACAAGAAACTTTGCCTTTCCTATCGTTTGGCTGGTTGCAAGGTTGCGGACAACGTAATCAATCCTGAAACGGGCGAAGTAATGGCTGAAGCAGGCGTTAAGATTTCCGAAGAACAAGCAAGAGAAATCCAAAACGCGGGTATCAACGAAATTTTCGTACTTGTAGACGATGCTGAAGACGGTGAAATCCGCCATAAGATTATTGCGAATAATACCGTAGAATTTTCGTCCATTTCCGACGTACCTTTGAAGGCGCGCGCAAAGGATTTCGGACTTTTGCCTACGGTGCATTATCCTAACTATAAATTCTCTCAACTCATCGCTGAAGAATGTAAGACGGCGACGATTGAAGAAGTTGCGGAAAAATATACGGACGAAATCAACACGCTTTATTACACCGTAGAAAAAGCGGAAGAAGCGGATGAAAAGCCCGAAGAAAAGAAGAATAGAGAAAAAAGACGTGCTAACCGTCGTAAGTTCGTGGAAGCTTGTCAACTTTTCCACGAAATTCTTGCAAGCGAAAATCCCGTTCCTACCGTTGCGCAAAGAAAGGATATGCGCCCTTTGGTGGATAAGCTTTGCCATAAGCACGTTACGGTGGACGATATCGTTGCGTCCGTTTCTACTAACCTTGACTTGAAGTACGGCATCGGCGAACTCGACAACGTTGACCACCTTGGCAACCGTCGTGTACGTTCGGTCGGCGAACTTTTACAAAACCAACTCCGCGTGGGTATCGCGCGTCTTGAACGCCTTATTAAAGAAAGAATGGCGACGCAAGACCCGATGGAAGTTACCCCCAGCGCGCTCATTAATATCCGCCCCGTATCTGCGGTTATTCGTGAATTTTTCGGTTCTTCGCAACTTTCGCAATTCATGGACCAAACCAACCCGATTGCCGAACTTACCCATAAACGTAAGCTTTCCGCGCTCGGTCCCGGCGGTTTGAATAGAGATAGAGCAACCTTCGAAGTTCGTGACATTAACCATACCCACTATGGTCGTATGTGTCCTATCGAAACGCCCGAAGGTCAAAACATCGGTCTTATCTCTTCGCTCGCTACGTTCGCGAAAGTAAACGAATACGGTTTCATTATGAGCCCGTACCGTCGCGTTGATAAGGCGACGGGTATCGTTACCGACCACGTAGATTATCTTACGGCGGACGAAGAAGATAAATATATCGTTGCGCAAGCAAACGAACCCCTTGACGCGGAAGGCAGATTCGTAAACGAACGCGTAGGCTGTCGTCACCAAGACCTTATTACCGAGTTGCCCAGAGAAAAAATGGACTATATGGACGTTTCGCCCAAACAACTCGTTTCGGTCGCTACGGCGCTTATTCCTTTCCTTGAAAACGACGATACCAACCGTGCGCTCATGGGTTCGAACATGCAACGTCAAGCAGTGCCTCTTCTTAAGACGGAATCGGCGATTGTCGCAACGGGTATCGAAAGCGAAATTGCAAAATATTCCGGCGTTATCGTAACGGCAAAAGAAGCCGGCGTCGTTATCGGTTGTTCTTCCAACCTTATTAAGGTTAGAGAAGACGACGGTACTATTACCGAATATCCTTTAAAGAAATTCGAACGCTCTAACGCAGGTACGAGTTTGAACCAACGTCCTATCGTTTCGACGGGCGACAGAGTAGCGAAAGGGGAAGTTATTGCGGACGGTCCTTCGACCAGCAACGGCGAACTTGCGCTCGGTAAGAATATTCTTATCGGTTATATGGAATGGGAAGGCTACAACTACGAAGACGCTATCCTTCTTTCTGAAAAACTCGTTCAAAACGACGTATTTACGTCTATCCACATCGAAGAACACGAAACGGAAGCGAGAGATACGAAGCTCGGTCCTGAAGAAATTACGCGCGATATTCCCAACGTTGGCGACGACGCGTTGAAAGACCTTGACGAAGACGGTATTATCCGTATCGGCGCGGAAGTTCAAAGCGGGGATATTCTCGTCGGTAAAGTATCGCCTAAAGGCGAAGCTGAACTCACGCCCGAAGAAAGACTTCTTCGCGCAATCTTCGGCGAAAAGTCCAGAGAAGTGCGCGACACGTCCTTGCGTGTACCCCACGGCGAAGGCGGTGTAGTCGTTGACGTTAAAGTGTTCACGAGAGAAAATAAAGACGAACTCGACCCCGGCGTAAGCAAGTTGGTTAGAGTATATATTGCGCAAAAGCGTAAAATCCAAGTCGGCGATAAGATGGCAGGTCGTCACGGTAACAAGGGCGTTATCTCGCGCGTGCTTTCGCAAGCGGATATGCCGTTCCTTGCTGACGGTACGCCTCTTCAAATCTTGTTGAACCCCTTGGGCGTTCCTTCGCGTATGAACATCGGTCAGGTTTTGGAAGTACACTTGGGTTACGTTTGTAAGCAACTCGGTTGGAAGATTGCGACCCCCGTATTCGACGGCGCGACGGAAAAAGACATTGAACAAATGTTCCGTGAAAACAACCTTTTGAACCCCGACGGCAAAGTTGACGGTAAGTTCCAAGTATTCGACGGTAGAACGGGTGAACCGTTTAAGAACCGCGTTACCATCGGCGTTCAATATATGATTAAACTTATCCACCTTGTTGACGATAAGATTCACGCTCGTTCCATCGGTCCTTACTCGCTCGTTACGCAACAACCTTTGGGTGGTAAAGCGCAATTCGGCGGACAAAGATTCGGTGAAATGGAAGTTTGGGCGCTCGAAGCTTACGGCGCGGCGCACATCTTGCAAGAAATCTTGACCGTTAAGTCGGACGACATCGTTGGTCGTGTTAAGACTTACGAATCCATCGTTAAGGGTGAAAACGTTTCCGAACCCGGTATTCCCGAAGCGTTCAAAGTATTGCTCAAAGAATTGCAATCGCTTGCGCTCGACGTTAAGGTGTTGACGGAATCCGGCGACGAACTCGTTATTCGCGAATTCGAAGAAGAAGAAACGTACGAAGTTGAACCGCCGAAGAAAGAAACGATTGAAGAAATGGATTTCGAAGAAATCGATTTCAACAGCGACGATGAAGACGACGATGATTTCGAAGGCGATAGTATTTTCGAAGACGAAGACGAACAAACCACTTTGTTTGACGATGAAGACGACGGCGATTTGCCTGACGACGACTTCGCGGATATCGACGAAGAACTCAATTTCGGTTCGCTCTTTGACGAAGAAGACGACGAGGATTTGGAATAAGGAGGTAAAAATATGTACGAATTAAACGATTTCAATTCAATTCAAATTAGCATTGCATCTCCGGAAAAAATTAGAGAATGGTCGTTTGGCGAAGTAACCAAACCGGAAACCATTAATTACCGTACCCAAAAACCCGAACGCGACGGTCTTTTTTGTGAAAAGATTTTCGGGCCGATGAAGGATTGGGAATGTCATTGCGGTAAATATAAAAGAGTAAAATATAAAGGGCACGTCTGCGAAAAGTGTGGCGTTGAAATTACCCGTAGCAAGGTTCGTCGCGAGAGAATGGGTCACATTGAGCTCGCTGCGCCCGTTTCGCACATTTGGTATTTCAAGACCGTACCTTCCAAAATTGGTTTGCTCCTTGATATGAGCCCTAAAGCGTTGGACCACGTTATCTATTTTGCTGAATACGTGGTACTCAACCCCGGCGAAATTAGCGAACTTGCAGTAAAGGACGTCGTTAACGAAAAGAGAGTAAACGAACTTTACGAAATGTACGGAGATTTGAGCGCAAAAGGGCTTAAACTCGGTATGGGTGCAGAAGCTATCCGCGAACTTTTGATGGCGGTTGACCTCGACGCGGAAGCGGAAGCTTGCAAAAAGATTATCGAAGATAACGTTAATAAAGAAAAGGGTATGGGACAAAAGGCGGTTAAGGCGATTAAGCGTCTTGAAGTTATCGAATCGTTCAGAAAGAGCGGTAACCGCCCCGAATGGATGATTTTGACGGTACTTCCCGTTATTCCCCCCGATATTCGTCCTATGGTACAACTCGACGGCGGTAGATTTGCTACGTCCGACTTGAACGACTTGTATCGCCGTGTTATCAACCGTAACAACCGTTTGAAGAAGATGATGGAAATCGGCGCGCCCGAAATGATTGTCAAAAACGAAAAACGTATGTTGCAAGAAGCGGTTGACGCGTTAATCGATAACGGTAGAAAGGGTAAGGCGTTGTCCGGACCTTCCAACCGCGAACTTAAATCCCTTTCGGCGATGCTCCGCGGTAAGCAAGGTCGTTTCCGTCAAAACTTGCTCGGTAAACGTGTTGACTACTCCGGTCGTTCGGTTATCGTCGTAGGCCCTGAACTTAAGATTTATCAATGCGGTTTGCCTAAAGAAATGGCAATCGAACTTTTCAAGCCGTTCATTATGAAACGGTTAGTTGAAAGCGGTCAATGTCATAACATTAAGACGGCGAAGCGCGCGGTAGAAAAGGCGAAGGATATGGTTTGGAACGTTCTTGAAGACGTTATTAAAGACCATCCCGTTCTTTTGAACCGTGCTCCTACGTTGCACCGTTTGTCTATCCAAGCGTTCGAACCCGTGCTTATCGAAGGTAGAGCGATTAAGATTTCGCCTTTGGTTTGCGGACCTTTCAACGCCGACTTCGACGGCGACCAAATGGCAGTCCATCTTCCTTTGAGCGTTGAAGCGCAAGCGGAAGCAAGATTCTTGATGCTTTCGGCTAACAATATTTTGAAACTTGCCGACGGTAAGTCCGTTATGTCCCCGACGCAAGATATGATTATCGGTGCTTACTATCTCACGATTAAACGTTGCGAAGAAGGTAAGAAGTACGACGAACAAGGTCGTCCCGATGAAAACGGTGAAGTTTACCAAGCGCCTATTTACGCGTCTGAAAACGAAGCGATTCTTGCTTATCAAACCAAGGTTGCGCACGAACAAGACGAAATGTACGTTAAGCGTGTAATCGAACTTCCCGAAGGTAAATTCGATAACCTTGAATTGCCGTACACTTGTCAAATCTCCGACGAAAATAAAGCGCTTATTAGAAGCGCGCAAGTTCGTCGCAACGAAACGACGGGCAAGTTGGAAGTCGTAGGTATTATTAAAACGACGATTGGTAGATTGATTTACAACGACGGGTTGCCTCAAGACCTTGGTTTCGTTGAAAGAAATACTCCCGAATCCTACCTCCTTTTAGAGCTTGATTCCAAGTTCATCGGTAACGCGAGAGCAATCGGTAAGAAACACCTTTCCAAGATTGTCGAAGCGTCGTTTAGAACGGGTAAAGCGCCTAAAGCGTCCTACGTTCTCGACGCGATGAAAGAACGCGGTTATAAATATTCGACGATTGCCGCTTTGACGACGTCGGTATTCGATATGAAGATTCCTGCGAAGAAGCAAGAAATCGTTGAAAACGCGGAAAAAGAAGTTTCCAAGATTGCGAAGAAGTTCGCGCGTGGTTTGTTAAACGAAGACGAACGTTACCAAGCGGTTATCGCGCAATGGGATTCCGCGACGGACGAAGTTGCAAGCTTGCTTAAAAAGCAAGGCGAAGAAGATAAGTTTAATCCTATTTGGATGATGGCTGACTCGGGCGCGCGTGGTTCTATCGACCAAATTAAACAGCTTGCAGGTATGCGTGGTCTAATGGTTAACCCGCAAGGTAAAAAGATTGAAGTTCCCGTTAAATCGTGTTTCAGAAACGGTCTTTCCGTTCTCGAATATTTCATTTCGTCCCACGGTGGTCGTAAAGGTTTGACCGATACCGCTCTTAAGACGGCTGACTCCGGTTATCTTACCCGTCGTTTGGTTGACGTATCGCACGAAATTATTATTCGTGAAGACGATTGTTACGCTGGCAGAAAACCGCAAGGGGTTATCGTTAAGGCGATTCTTGATGCGGACGGTCGTGAAATTGAAAGCTTGCACGACAGACTTGTAGGTCGTTTTGCGGCGGAAGACGTCGTAAATCCTGCAACGGGCGAAATTATGGTCGCTCGTAACGGTTTCATCGACGAAGACGAAGCGAAAGCTATCTGCAAGGCAGGTATTGAAGAAGTATCTATCCGTAGCGTATTCTCGTGTAATTCCCGTTTCGGCGTTTGCGCGAAGTGTTACGGTAAGAACATGGCGACGACGTTACCCGTTCAAGTGGGCGAAGCGGTCGGTACGATTGCGGCGCAATCTATCGGTGAACCCGGTACTCAGCTTACGATGCGTACCTTCCACACGGGTGGTATCGCGGCGACGGGCGACATCACGCAAGGTTTGCCCCGTGTCGAAGAATTGTTCGAAGTAAGACGTCCTAAGGGTTGCGCAACCGTTTGCGAACACGAAGGTATCGTCGATATCGACAACGCAGACAACCTTAACCATATCTACGTAAAAGACGAAACTACAGGCGAAGTAAAGAAAGAATACGTTCTTCCTTTCAACGCAGAAGTTAAGGTTAAGAAAGGCGATAAGGTTATTCCCGGTACGCTTTTGAACGCAGGTAGCGTATATCCTCAAGATATTCTCCGCGTTAAGGGTATCAAGGGCGTTCAAGATTATATTCTTGAACAAGTTCAATCCGTTTACCGTTCTCAAGGCGTTGACATCAACGATAAGCACATCGAAATTATCGTTCGTCAAATGCTTAAGAAGGTTAGAGTGGAAAGCGCAGGCGACACCAACTTGTTGCCCGGTGAACTTGTCGATTTGATAACCTTCCAAGACGAAGCAGGAAAAGCGCTTAAAGAAGGTAAGAGACCTCCTTTGGCTAAGCGTGTGCTTTTGGGTATCACCAAAGCTTCGCTTGCAACGGACAGCTTCCTTTCTGCGGCGTCCTTCCAAGAAACGTCCAAGGTGCTCACGGAAGCGGCTATCCGCAACAAGCGCGATTACCTTGTCGGCTTGAAAGAAAATGTTATTATCGGTAAGTTGATTCCTGCCGGTACGGGTGTAAAGAGCTATAAATCCGTAACTCCCCAATACGTAGGAAACTACGCAAGCAACGTAGCGACTGCGGAACAAACGGAAGAAAAGTTGTCGGAAACGACCGTTGATACGGATTTTAGAATTTAAAAACCAAATAGGAAACGCTCCGCTTGAAAAAGCGGAGCGTTAGTTTGTAGCCTTTAGCGGAAATTAACCACCACTTGAAGTGGTGGTATTAAAAAAAGCTTTAGCAAAAGTAATCCTCCTGTGTTATAATAAAGTGGGTTTGCCGACCACAATAAGAAAACACAGGAGGAT
>SVHK01000031.1 GCA_015055865.1 Clostridiales bacterium
GCAGAACTTTTAATTATCGCTATCGCTCTTGCAATGGACGCATTTGCCGTTAGCATTTGCAAAGGCTTAGCAACCAAAGGCTCGTACTTAAAAACTGGCTTAATTTGTGGCGCGTGGTTTGGCGTGTTTCAAGGTTTAATGCCCTTTTTAGGTTGGTTACTCGGCTCAGCGGTTGCCGATTACGTGGAAACGTATAAAGCGTATATCGTGTTTGGTTTACTCGCGTTTTTAGGCGTAAAAATGATAATCGAAGCGCTCAAAGACGAGAAGGAAGATTGCGTTTGTTCTTGTGCCGAACAAGGCGAAACTCTCGCACCTGCTACATCCGAAAATAAAAACGGCAATTCGTCGCTTGCGCCTTTTATAATGTTTACGATGGCGATTGCAACGAGCATTGACGCGCTGGCAACGGGGCTTACGTTTGCCGCAACGGGCGCGAATATTTTATTAGCGGTTACGCTAATCGGCGTCGTTACTTTTGCCTTTTGTTTTATCGGTTCTATCGTCGGCGCAAAAATCGGAACGAAATGTAAAACGCAGGCGGAAATCGCAGGCGGTATCATATTAATTGCTATCGGCTTAAAATTTTTAATAGAAAGACTTATTCAAATCTTATAATTTTGGTAATTATTGTTAATACAATATAGTATATAAGGAGAAAAAACAATGAAACAAAGCGAACAAACCTTTGAGAAAGTTCCTACGACTCCGTATGAAACGCTCACTGTTGAACAAACGGTTAAAGCGCTTGAAACGGACGTGGAAAACGGGCTTTCCAGCGCGGAAGCAAAACGCCGTCTTGAAAAATACGGTCCAAACAAGCTCCAAGAAAAGAAGAAAAAGTCTTGGCTTCGCGTATTTTTTGAACAAATGAACAATCCGATGATTTTCGTATTGTTCGCGGCGATTGCGGTTACCACCGGTATTTCTATCTTTGAAACGGTTACCGCTGCAAACAACGGCTGGCTTGACCACGCAGGCAACCCTATCACCAATCCGTTCTTACAAGTTGGCGATTGGCCAGATGTCGTGATTATTCTTGCGGTTATTATCTTAAACGCAGTCATCGGTACGATACAAGAAATCAAAGCGCAAACTTCACTTGAAGCGCTCAAAAACCTTTCTTCACCTGAATCAACCGTTATCCGCGACGGCAAGCGCATTAAGGTAAAATCCACCGAACTTGTTATTGGCGACGTCGTAATTTTGGAAGAAGGCGACACCATTGGCGCGGATTTAAGGCTCGTGGAAGCAGTTAATTTGAAAGCAAACGAATCCAGCTTAACAGGCGAATCCGTACCCGTTGAAAAAGACGCTTCTATTACTTTTTCGAGCGAAGTCGCTATTGGCGATAGATGTAATATGGCGTATATGTCCACGCCCGTTGCTTACGGACGCGGTAAAGGTATCGTAGCATCGACGGGTATGTCAACGCAAATCGGTAAAATCGCAACGGCGCTCGACGAAGAAGACGAAACGGAAACCCCTTTGCAAAAAGTACTTGCAAAACTTTCCAAATTCTTAGGGTTATTAACCCTTTCCGTTGTTATCTTAGTGTTTCTCGTTGACATTATTTGGCTTTTCGTTGACGGAAAAGGCGGACAACTTGAAGCTTGGATGGAAGCAATTCTCTCGTCTATTGCTTTGGCAGTTGCGGCAATTCCCGAAGGTCTTTCCGCCGTCGTTACCATCGTGCTTTCCATCGGCGTACAACGTATGGTTAAGGTAAACACCGTCGTTAGAAAATTGCCGAGCGTAGAAACGCTTGGCGCGGTTAGCGTTGTTTGTTCAGATAAAACGGGTACGTTGACCCAAAACAAAATGACGGTACTTGAAGCTTACGCAAACGATACCTATTACGTTCGCGACCAATTCAAACCCGAATGCGACGTACCTGCCCTTACCCTTTTAGCGAAAGGTATGTCCCTTTGCTCTAACGCAACCGTAGACGAAGGTTTATTCGGTGACCCGACGGAAATCGCGCTCGTGGTATTCGCAAACGACTTTGAAATGCGTAAAAGCGGTTTGGAAAAAGCTTCGCCCAGAGTAGACGAATTGCCATTCGATAGCGTTAGAAAGATGATGTCCACTCGCCATCAAGAAAACGGAAAATCTATCGTTTACACCAAAGGCGCGTTGGATAGTATTTTAAAACATACTACCCATATCACGGACGGCACGAGCGTTCGCGAAATCACCGAAGCTGACGTCGAAAAAATCTATTCGGCGAACAAGACGTTTAGCGACAAGGCGCTCCGCGTTCTTGCGCTCGCGTACAATACCAAAGAAGAAATTGCAGAAGAAGACCTTGTTTTTGTAGGTCTTGTCGCAATGATCGACCCTCCCCGTCCCGAAGCGAAACCTGCCGTCGCGCAATTCAAAGACGCAGGCATTACGACGGTTATGATTACGGGCGACCATAAGGATACGGCGTTCGCTATTGCAAAAGATTTGGGTATAGCTGAAACACCCGACCAATGTATGATGGGTAGTGAAATCGATAAACTTACCCCTGCCCAACTCCAAGAAATATGTAAAACCGTACGCGTATTCGCGCGCGTATCACCTGAAAATAAAGTGCAAATCGTCAAAGCTTTTGAAGCAAACGGCAACGTTTGCGCAATGACGGGTGACGGCGTAAACGACGCGCCCTCTTTGAAAGCGGCAGACATCGGTATCGCGATGGGTATTACGGGTACGGACGTTGCCAAGAGCGCGGCGGATATGGTACTCACAGACGACAACTTCGCGTCAATTGAAAAGGCAGTTGAAGAAGGTCGCGGTATTTATACGAACATTAAAAAGACCGTTATCTTCTTGCTTTCGAGCAACATCGCGGAAGTACTTGCAATGTTCTTCATCATTTGTATCGGCTTCCCTGCTCCGTTAATCGCTATTCACTTACTTTGGGTAAACTTAATTACCGATTCCTTGCCCGCTATCGCGCTTGGTATGGACCCTAAATCGGCTAACATTATGAAAGAAAAACCGCGCGACCCGAACGAAGGCATTTTTGCAAACGGCGGATTCAAGAATACCGTTATGTACGGCGCGTTTATCACGGTTGCAGTGCTTTTAGCGTACTTCGCTTGCGGTTTAATCGAACTTAACGCAATCGGTCAATCCTTCTCGTTTAGCGCAGTTAAAGAGCTCTTCTCGACCGATGCAGACGTTCTCCACAAAGCGCAAACGATGGCGTTCACGACGCTTGCGCTCTCCGAACTTTTCCATATGCTTGGAATGAGCAATCTCGAACGTTCGGCTATCAACGTATTCAAAAATAACAACAAGATGATGTATCTTGCGTTTATTGCTGGGGTTGCGTTGCAACTTATCGTAATTACCGTTCCCGGCGTAAACGACGTATTCTCCACCGCTTGGCTTACGGGCGCTGAATGGTTAGTTACCGCACTCTTATCGTTAATCCCGATTATCGCTCACGAAATCATTGTATTGACGAAAAAAATAAGAAAAAATTAACACAAAAAACGGCGTATTTTACGCCGTTTTTTATACTTTCTTCTCCAAATACTTGCCTTTACTTCACACTTGTGCTATACTCAAATTAGAAACTTTTAAAAAGGTGAATTATGAAATTTCATCCAAATATTTTTATTGTAAATAACGAGTATCATTTTATTATCATCACCAAAAAACCGTCGCAAGTCGTACTTAAAATCGGCAAAAACACCTATTACGGAAATAACGGCGGAATTTTACCCGTCTTATCGCCCGTACATAGATTTATCGTACCGCAAAAAACTCTAGACAAGCATGGCAGGTACGAGGTGAGCGTGCGTAAAGTGATTGAAAAACGAGCATATTTTCCTATTTACGCAGAACCCGTTAGAAAAGTTTATCCTTTCAAAAACGACCGTTTAGACGGCTTAAAGGGTTTTTATTTTGCAGACACGCATAATCGCTACGACAAAGCGAAAGAACAAATCAAAAACTTGACCGACCTTGATTTTATTATTTTTAATGGCGATTTCGGCGAAACGGATACGATTAAAGATATTTACAAACTTAACGAGTTTTTCTCCGATATTACGAAAGGACAAATCCCCGTACTTTTTGCGCGCGGAAACCACGACACGCGTGGTTACTACGCCGAAGAACTTTATAAATATGTGGGCATGAACGGAACGAACGGGTATTTCAAATTTTCTTTCCGCTCTTTAGAAGGGCTTGTTCTTGACTGCGGCGAAGACAAACTCGATGACCACCCCGAATATAATAACTCAAACTATTTTGAACGTTATCGTAAAGAAGAATTGGCGTATATAAAAAAAGCAAAGTTCGGAAAAGGGAAATACCGTTTTGCCTTTTGCCATACAAGTTTTATGCTGAAAGAAAGTATGCACGGACCGTTTGATATTAATAGGGAAACCTATTTGAAGTGGGCAAAAGCTCTCAACGAAAAAAATTTTGATTGTATGTTCTGCGGACACATTCACCGCTATTTAATCTCTCCGCCTAGCAACGATGATATTCAACCGCATAACTATCCCGTAATTACTTGTTCAAAAGTTACGAAGAATTATGAAAACGTTTACGGCTCGCTTTTAACTTTCAAAGACGGAAAAATTACCGTTAACTTTGAAAAAGACAACGGCGACGTACCCGATTCTTACCAAATATAAAGGAGATATTATGTCTTTACTATCCGATGAACTCGTAGCAAAAGCACTACAAGTAAATAGCGCAGAAGAACTTATGACGCTTGCAAAGGAAAACGATATTGAGCTAACCAAAGACGACGCAGAAAAATCTTTTCAGTTGATTTTACAATCTCGTCAAAACAATTAAACTACTGTTAAACACAACCCTGCCTGCCACCTTTCGGTGACAGGCAGGGTTTTAGCTAAACTATTTTATCAAATCTTTTACAACTTCACTCGCAATAATAAGCCCGACAACGGACGGCACGAACGAAATACTTGCAGGCGCGCGTTTTCCCGTTTCGGCGTCGATAAGCTCGCTCAATTTCGGTTCTTCTTTAGAATACACCACTTTCAATTTTTCCACGCCACGTTTTTTAAGTTCTCTACGCATCACTTTCGCTAACGGACAAACGCTCGTTTTATAAATATCTTCCACTTCAAACGCCGTTGGGTCAAGCTTATTTCCTGCGCCCATTGAAGAAATAACGGGCACGTCCAATGCGTAAGCGCGTTCAACGATGGAAAGTTTTGCGGAAACGGTATCCACCGCGTCTACGATATAATCGTAACAAGAAAAATCAAATTCCTTTTCCGTTTCGGGCAAATAGAAAATATTATAAACGTTTACTTTTGCGTTCGGATTAATATCCTTAATCCTGTCCGCCATCACTTCCGTTTTGTATTTTCCTACTGTAGAATGGAGCGCGACGATTTGGCGGTTCATATTCGAAATACTCACCTTATCCGAATCGATAAGGTCAATTTCTCCAATACCACTCCTTGCCAACGCTTCGGCGACGTATCCGCCGACACCGCCGATGCCAAACACCGCTACGCGCGATTGTTTCAATTTTTCCACCGCGCTTTTACCTATAAGCGCTTGCGTTCTTGATTGCATTTATCTCGTACCTGCCCCTATTGTTTTGTTAATTTAACCACGCTGTAGGCGTCGTTCTATTCGTCTTAAACCATTCGGTATCTTTCAAAAGCGTCGCATTATTCGAACACAAAACGGTTAAATCTCCGCCTTTCGAAGATACGACGATATTGCCGTTCATTGACTTAAATCCGTCCGCGTTATCCGATACAATCGTCGTTACGTATACTTTATCCGTATAAGCGGATACTCTATCTATAAACGCTTGCGTAGGGAATTGATTCGCGTTCGTATCCGTGTACTCGTCGCTACCGCAACAACAACATACGCACACTACTTCGGGTTGAATAACCGCAAGCAACTCGCTCGTGCTAGACGTCTTACTGCCGTGATGTCCGGCCTTAAAAAGTTTGCATTTCGGCAAATCGTTGTTTTCAATCAACGATTTCTCCCCGTCCTTTTCTAAATCGCCCGTGAATAAATAGTTATTCGCTCCTTGCGTAAATAAAGTGCAAACGGAATAATCGTTCTCGTCCGTCGTCTTGGTTTCGTAGAATTTTTGATAAAGGAAATTCATCGTAATTCCGTCCGCAAGTTCGTAACTTCTTTGCGCGCCGTTTTCGTTATTCCAACACTCTAACGCCGTATAGTGTTTTGCGCCCGATTGTACTTCCGCGTCACGTTTCGTAACGTAGTTTTGATAAGTTTGAGTCGTCTTATTCGTCAACGGGAAATCAATAATCGTTTCACATACGAAACTATCAAAAATCCCCGCGACTTTGCTCGTACCGACGAACGCAGATATATGGTCTTGGTCGGCGTGGGTTGCAATCACGTATTCAAGTACTCCGTCCGTACAATAGTCGTTAATATACGAAACGATTGTACTCGCTGAACCCGCTCTTGAACCCGCGTCGATTAGTACTTCCGTATCCCCTACCTTAACGAGCGTGCAATCGCCCGTGTATTTATTGCCAAGCTCTAAAAAATGAAACTGAATCTCGTCGTCGGTATAAATAGTAGTACTTTCCTGTTTTTGGGGAATAATACCGTTTAAAAAGGATACCGTTATCGTTCTATTCCAATGCAAAAAACAAACGGCAATTATCGCAACAAGTAAAAAAGCGATAAAACTTAAAAACGGATGTTTTTTAATATTTTTAATAATTTTCTTTTGCTTTCTTTTAGAAAATCTTTTAGCCATACTCTACCTTAAAAACACCGCCACCTATTTTTCAAGGTGGCGGTAGTCGTTCGCTTTGAAGTCGTTACATCGATTCGTGAATGGTTCTCGAAATAACGTCGTCTTGTTGTTCTTTCGTGAGTTTAATGAAGTTTACCGCATACCCCGAAACACGGATAGTGAGTTGGGGATATTTTTCAGGATGCGCTTGCGCGTCCAAAAGCGTTTCACGGTCGAACACGTTTACGTTAAGGTGGTGACCACCGTCGCCAACGTAACCGTCTAACATACTAACCAAATTATCTACTCTATTCGACATAATATTTATCTCCTTATATAAATTTTATTTACAAGCGATGAATTTCTTCACCGTTTGCGTGGTATTCCGTCAAAAATTAGTCGTCTTTACCAAGAGACGCAGGCATAATCGAGAACGTGTTAGAAATACCGTCTCTCGAATATTCGTAAGGAAGCTTCGCAACCGATTCCAAAGAAGCAAGAGCGCCGTTGCAATCTCTACCGTGCATAGGGTTCGCGCCGGGTGCAAGAGGCGTACCTTCTCTACGTCCGTCGGGAGTGTTACCCGTCTTCTTACCGTATACGACGTTAGAAGTAATGGTAAGGATAGACATCGTAGGAACACTTTCACGATAGGTGTAATGCGTCTTGATTTCATTCATAAAGGTCTTAACGAGCCATACTGCAAGTTCGTCCGCTCTATCGTCGTTGTTACCGTATTTAGGGAATTCGCCTTCGATACGGAAGTCAACTACGATACCTTCTTCGTTACGGATAGGATATACCTTCGCGTATTTAATAGCAGACAAAGAGTCTGCCGCGCAGGAAAGACCAGCGATACCCGTAGCAAAGAAACGGCGTACTTTCGTATCGTGCAAAGCCATTTCAATTGCTTCGTAGCAATACTTATCGTGCATATAGTGAATAACGTTGAGGGTATTCACGTACAATTCCGCAAGCCACTTCATCATATTCTTGAACTTCGCCATTACTTCGTTGAAGTCAAGCGGGCCGTCGCCGAGAATAGGCATAAATTCGGGGGAAACTTGCATAGCTTTGCCCGTCTTCTTATCCTTCATTTGTTCGTCTTTACCGCCGTTAATTGCGTAGAGCAAGCACTTTGCAAGGTTTGCGCGAGCACCGAAGAATTGCATATCTTTACCGACTTTCATACAGCTTACGCAACAAGCGATACAGTAGTCGTCGCCCATTTCAGGTCTCATCAAATCGTCGCTTTCGTATTGAATGGAAGACGTTCTGATAGAAATTTCCGCGCAATATCTCTTGAATGCGATAGGCAATCTCTTCGACCAAAGTACGGTAAGGTTAGGTTCGGGAGCAGGACCAAGGTTATCAAGCGTGTGGAGTACGCGGAAGGAAGTCTTCGTAACCAAAGATCTGCCGTCAACGCCCATACCACCGATAACTTCCGTAACCCACGTGGGGTCACCCGAGAAAAGTTCGTTGTATTCTTTCGTTCTCATGAACTTCACGATACGAAGCTTCATAATGAAATGGTCGATAAATTCTTGCGCTTGTTCTTCGGTGATAAGACCAGCTTTCAAATCACGTTCGATATAAATATCAAGGAAAGTAGAGTTTCTACCGATAGACATCGCCGCGCCGTTTTGGTCTTTAACCGCGCCGAGATAACCAAAGTACAACGCTTGGATAGCTTCTTGCGCCGTCGTTGCAGGTTGAGAAATATCGCAACCATAGGTTGCAGCCATCGCTTTCAAGCCCTTAAGCGCTTTGATTTGTTCGGAAATTTCTTCACGGTCGCGTACCTTTTCGGGGGTCATAGCACCGCTTAAGCCGAGCTTGTCTTCTTCCTTCTTCTTGATAAGGTAATCAACCCCGTAAAGAGCAACACGGCGATAGTCGCCTACGATACGGCCACGACCGTAACCGTCGGGAAGACCGGTCAAAATATGCGCGGAACGAGCCGCTCTCATTTCGGGCGTATATGCGTCGAATACGCCTTCGTTGTGCGTTTTTCTATATTTCGTAAAGATTTCGTTTACGGAAGGATCGATTTCATAACCGTAAATTTCCAACGCGCTTTCGGAAATACGAAGACCGCCGAAAGGTTGCAAAGAACGCTTAAAAGGAACGTCCGTTTGAACGCCGACAATCTTTTCAAGGTCTTTGTCCAAATATCCTGCGCCGTGCGAAGTAAGCGTAGAAACGATTTTGGTATCCGCGTCGAGAACACCGCCCGCTTCTCTTTCTTTCTTGGATAAATCGCAAACGATTTCCCAAAGCTTTTTCGTTGCTTCCGTTGCGGGAGCAAGGAATTTACCATCCCCTTCGTAGGGCGTATAGTTACGTTGGATGAAATCACGAACGTCAACTTCGTCGTTGGACCATTTACCGGGAACGAAACCTTCCCATCCTTTGAATTGTGCCATTTTTTATAACTCCTGTAAATATATTTTATTTATACCAATGTATTTTCATAGTATCCAAATTTACGTTGCGATACTGATCGTTCTTTGAATTGAACTTATCCAACGCTTAACGGCTTTTCCGCTCTTCAAGCTTGGCGTCCAACCAAATCTCCAAAATTTCTTCGGGCTGATACCCCGAACACCGCGCGAATATCTCGCCGTCGTCCGTTAAAAGAATGGTCGGAACTTTCTCTATTTCCCATTCTTCCATCAAATCAAGCGTGGAATAATCCGCTTCTACGTGCACGAGCTTCACGTCGTCGCGCGCAGAAACCAACTCTTGCAAAATAGGCATTAAGGTCAAACAGTTCGCGCACGATTCACCGCTTATTTCAACCACGCAAAGCCCTTTTAATTGACTTTTATAATCCTTTTTACCAAGAATTTCGCTCATTCTTCGCTCCGTTTACTTAAAATTTCTCTCGCGTTGAGTACCCTTTCTTTTTTCGGCGGTTCAACACCTTTTAAAGGATATTCTAACCCCAACTGTTCGTATTTCGCAACGCCCATCGTGTGGTACGGCAATACTTCTACCTTTTCTACCGTCTTAAGCTCGTCGATAAATTCTTTCAACTCGCCAATCAACTCGTCGTTGTCGGTAATCTCGGGTACGAGCACGTACCGAATCCACGTTTTTTTATCGTTATTGCTCAAAAATTTCGCAAAAGCAAGCGTATTGCGGTTGCTTTGCCCCGTCAGTTCTTTATGCCCGTCGTCGCGAATATGCTTAATATCGAGCAAGAACAAATCGGTAACAGTCAACAACTCCTTGTGCTTGCGCACGCAATTCTCGTCGTCGGCTCGGAAAGTAAATCCGGAAGTATCTACGCAAGTATGAATCCCTTTCGCTTTTAAAACTTTGAAAAGTTCGATAACGAAATCAATCTGCAACAACGGTTCGCCACCCGTAACGGTTACGCCACCTTTATCGCCAAAATAGTTTTTATAACGCAAAGCTTGGTTCGCAACTTCTTGAACGGTATATTCTTTACCACCCGTCCCCCAAGTATCGGGGTTGTGACAGTATTTACAACGCAAGGGACAGCCTTGCAAGAACACGACGAAACGAATTCCCGGTCCGTCCACCGTACCAAACGACTCAAACGAATGAATTCGCCCTGTCATACTCTCTCCTTGTAACAAATTTTATAGAATAACCCAAAAAAGCGCCAACGCATTTTTCTTGCGTCTCGCTTCCATACTCTCCATAGATTATTATAACACCGCGCATTAGAATTGTCAAGCCTTTGCAATAAATTTTTCATCGCGTTTTCAATTTTTTATAAGTTTATAAAAAAGGCTAACAAATTTTAAAATACTTATCCTTATCTCGCATAACCTTGCTTTCTTTACGCATACTGAAAGTATGAATACTTTTAAAAAAATCGCGTTACCTGTTTTAACGCTTACAAGCTCTTTAACTTTTTTACTTTTCCCTGCGTGCAAACGCCAAAGCTCGACCGTTTACACGGGCGACAATTTAAACGTTTCCGTCTTGCCGAGCAAAGAAGAAAACCCTTCGTTTACAAACGAAACTCCAACACCTGCCCCCGAGCGTTCCAACGTTTGGCAAACGGACGATATAGATATTTCTCATTTGAATTTAGAAAAAAAACACGTCGCTTTTACTTTTGACGACGCACCCGGAAAAACGCTTGAACGTATCGTTTCCGTCTTTACGGAATTCAACGAAAACAACCCCGACTGCAAGGCAAGCGCAACCGTATTTTATAACGGTTCGTATTTCAACGAGAACACTTTGCCGAGCGCTCAACTCGCTCTCGTCGCAGGGTTTGAGATGGGTAATCACACCTATTCGCATTTCAATTTATGTTCGCTCGACCCTATTACCTTACAAAAAGAAATCGACGATACCGACGTCATTTTAAAACAACTTGACGGAAAAGACAGACACCTACTCCGCGCCCCGTACGGTAGCTTAAACGAAACGGTTAAAGAAACGGCAACGTCGCCTATTATCGATTGGTCGATTGATACGCTGGACTGGCAAAACCCCGAAGTGGAAGTCATTTGTCAAAGAGTGTACGACGGTCTTGAAAACGGCGCAATTGTGTTAATGCACGACGGTTTCGAGAACACCGTCCAAGCCGTCAAAATCCTTTTGCCCGAGCTCAAACGAATGGGCTACCAAGTAACGAGCGTTTCCCAGCTTGCAAAAGTCCATTCCTGCTCCTTAAAAACGGGTAACGTTTACACGCGCGCAAGAAATAAATAAAAGAAAAGCGGGTTGCTTAAAATCCAAGCAACCCGTAAGCAATTCTATTAAAAAGGTTCTACGCAATAGGAACGGAAGAATTTTGCGCAAAGTTCAATCCAACCGACAATCCGCTCAGTTTCCGTTTGAAGCGAATTAATTTCCTTACTGCCCGTTGAAAGACCGTGCAAACCCGCAGGATAAACGTGCAATTCGTAAGGGCGGTTATTTCTTGCCATCGCAAGCGCAAACAACAAGGAATTTTCACTCGGCACGACGTTGTCTTCTTTCGTCGTCCAAATAAACGCAGGAGGTGTTTTTTCGCTTACCGCTTCGTCCAAGTTAAGCGTTTTCAAAAGTTCAGCTTTCGCTTCGTCCGTATATCCGTTAAGTAAGTTTTCGTGCGAACCCTTATACGCCGTTTTTTGCGAAATTACGGGATAGCAAAGCCCCACTGCTTTCGGCTCGCAATTAAGCTCCACGCCTGCTTTTTTAGACACGTCTTGATGTTCCACTGCAAGGTCGCCTACGAGATGTCCGCCAGCCGAGAAACCAATAACGAACACTTCGTCGGGATTTACGAAAAACTTGTCCGCGTTCTTTTTTACGTAATCGACCGCCGAACCGAGCTCAATCAACTGTTCGGGATAGCGAACGTCGTCGTTGCAGGTAAGATATTCCAAAACGAACGTTTGATAGCCTTTTGCGAAAAACTCGCTTGCAATCGGCATTCCTTCGCGACGACTAACACAAGCGTAAGCCCCGCCGGGTACGACGATAACCGCAGGTCTTTTCCAATTACACGAGTCTATATCCGTAGGATTTTTCATACACAATCCGTGCAAAACTCCGCCTTCTACGGGGTATAAATCTTTAAGCTCTACTTTACAAATTTCAACCATTTTTTCACCTTTTACCTTTAATTGAAGAACTCGTTATAGATCGCTTGAATGCAATTTGCAAAATCGTCCTTGTTTACGCCGACGATGATATTTAATTCGCTTGAGCCTTGGTCTATCATTTGCACGTTAATCCCTGCGTCGCCTAAAGCTTTAAACAATCTAGCCGACGTACCGATATTCTTCGCCATACCGTGTCCTACCGTCGCCACGAGCGCAATATCCGTATGCACGCTCAATAAATCGGGATTGACGGCGTCTTTAATTTCTTTAACGAGTACGTCGAGTACGCCGTGTCGCAAATTCGCGTTATCAATAACGAGCGAAATGGTATCGATACCGGACGGCAAGTGTTCAAACGAAATACCGTGTCTATCCAGCACGGTTAAAAGTCGCATCGTAAAACCGATTTCGGCGTTCATAAGCGATTTTTCAATCGTAATAACGGTAAAGTCCTTTTTACCCGCTATACCCGTAACGGGTTGCTCTAAAGAAATATCCGTAACTTTGGGCAATATGTACGTACCCGTATCTTCGGGTCGGAAAGTATTGCAAATACGGATAGGAATCCCTGCCACGCGCACGGGGAAAATCGCTTCGCTATGTAAAACGTTCGCGCCCATATAGGAAAGCTCGCGAAGTTCTTGATAGGAAAGTTTTGAAATCCACTTCGGCGCGTTTACCACACGGGGGTCGCAAGCGTAAAAACCGCTCACGTCCGTCCAATTTTCATACAATTCCGCGCGCAAGGCTCTTGCTACGACCGCGCCGGAAATATCCCCACCGCCTCTTGAAAAAGTTTTCACCGTCCCTTTCGCACTCAAACCGTAAAATCCGGGAACGACCGCGCGGTTATATTTTTTCAAGACTTGCGAGCCCAACGCATACGTTTTTTCGTCCAACAAACCGTGTTCGTCAAAGCGAATAAACTCCGTCGCGTCCACGAACGGCACGCCTAAAACGGCCGACATAATTTTGCCTGCCAAATACTCGCCACGCGACGCACAATAGTCTTCGCTTTCGCCGTTTAAAATGCGTTTTTTAATCTCGTCTAATTCAGCCTGCAAGCCTAAATCTTTTCCGATTTCTTTTTCAATACTTAAAAAACGGGCTTGAATTTTCTCAAATATTTTTTCGAATTTATCCGTATTTTTATCCAAAACCGACTCGTAGCATTGATAGAGCAAATCGGTTACTTTCACGTCCCCGCTAAACCGCTTACCGGGCGCGGAAACGACCACGTACCGCCGAGAAGCGTCAGATTCTACGATTTTTGCGGATGCGAGAATAACGTTTCCGTCCGCCATTGACGTACCGCCGAATTTACAAATTTTAATACCCATAATCACTCCGCCTTTTCTTTGCTTTAAGAAAAGGTATTATTCTTCCGTCTTATATTTATTCTTATTCTTAAAAAAAAGTTACTAATTTTACTTTTAAATATTAAGCAAAATCACGACGTATAAAGCGATAAGAAAGGAAATCGCTTTAATCCAAAATTTAGAAACGAAAATTGCTTTTAAAGCGTCCAAAAACTTCTCCATAACCGCATCTCCTTATTTTTTCTTATCCGTCGACGGCAATTCGTGCCAATAATAATCTTTCAACACCGACTTTAACGTATCGTAATCCGCATAGCGTTGCACGTTCCCTTGTTTAATTACCGAAATAATCCCCGTTTCTTCGGAAACTACGATAGAAGTTACGTTCGCAACTTCGGTAATACCAATTCCCGCGCGATGACGAGTTCCAAAATCTTTAGGATAGTTAATCTTTTGCGTCAAGGGCAAGAAACAGCCCGCCGCTTGAATTTTATGTCCGCGAATAATCATCGCGCCGTCGTGCAAAGGGGATTTAGGGAAGAAAATACCTTCTATCATTTGCGTAGAAATTTCAGCTTCTATTCTGACCCCACTTTGCAAAACTTGACGAGGCAAATTGTTTCTAGACAAAACGACCAACCCGCCTACGTTGTTTTTCGACATATTTTGCAACGCCTTTATGATATCGGCAATACATTTTTCCACGTCTTCACTCGACTTATGTTCCGTAACGCCCTGCGCGCTCTTTTCCACCGGTCTTAAAGGGTTTAACCGTAAATCGAGTAAACTCTTTTTAACTTCCACGTTAAACATAATCAACATAAACATTGAAAGCAACGTTACGAAATAGATATAGAATCGCTTATCAAAAAGCTCCAAATCAATCGCGTAAACCATTGCGCCCATAAGGATAATAAGCGCCCAATAAACGAGCATTAATCTCGTCGCGTCGTTATCGCGTAAAATCTTCGACACGTAAAAAATCAAGCAAAATAACAAGAAAATTTCCAAACCGTAAGCGAACTGAAAATCGTTAAAAAACGCGCCGACTTTATCAAACAAATTTACAAGACCTTGCTCAAACGTCAATAATCCGTACATACCCTACTCCTTTTCTAATTTTTCTTTGGCTTCGTCATAAACAACGGTTGATTTTAGCTAAATTCAATTTCCATGACATGACAGAGCCTTTTATCGTTAAAAAAATATTTTCGCCGTAATAAGTTTCAACGCCGAGCTTTGCGTCAATTCTCCGCATTTAAAACCGCTAATCGATTCGAACGTACTTTCGTATAAATATAGCAATCTATCTTTTCCAAACTTATTCGCTTGCTCGCGGTTTTTCTTCACGGAAAACTCTTTTAAGCCTAAAGCCGAAGCGATTTCCTTATCGCTACCTTTCATCAAGCTAACTTCGTATAGCCCCTTAAAATGCGAAGCCAAAGTGGCAAGCAACGACGCCTCGTCAAACCCTTTAGAAGAAAGCTCGTTCTTAATTCTCACAAAAGCGTCGTAATTCTTTCTCGATACCGCTGACGACAGCTCGTAAATTTTATATTCGGCGTCCGGATACACGACTTCGTCTACGATTTCGTCCGTCAGTTTCGTTAGCTCCTTAGCTTGACAATAAAGCAAAAGCTTTTCCGTTTCTTTCGCTATTCTCGACATATCACCGATACAGTAATTGACGATTTTACCGCAAGTAATCCCGTCGGCGTATAAACCTGCCCGTTTACAAGTCACGAAAATCCACTTTTTAAGCGTTTCTTCGTCCGCGCGCGAGCAATCCACGAACGTCACGTTCGGTTTCTTTTGCAAATTCGCCTTTTTATCGTCCTTTTTTGCTTCCGTCTTTTTGGGCGAATTGACGATTAACAAAATACTTCCCGACGGCGGATTTTCAAACAAGTTTTTTAAGTACTTTTCGTACTCTTCTTCCGTAGGCGAAAAATCGGTTACTTTTACCACGCGTTTTTGACTGATAAACGGAAAACTCTGCACGGCGGAAACGAGCGAAGAAATTTTCGTTCCTTTCAAACTCGCGCCGTCAAACGTCGCGTAATCAAGCGTAGTATCTTGCAAAAATCTCGTTTTAATCAGCGTTTCTCCGCCTTCCCTAAAATAACTCTCTTCGCCTTCGAATAAATAAATGGGTTTTGCGCCGTTTTCGTCGGTAAATTTTCTAAATTCAACGTATTTCATTCGACAACGCCCCCATTTTGTATTCCTAACGTATATTATAACATATTACGAAAAAAAATGCAAGAGCTTACACAATTTTTTCTTATAGAAAAAACTCTTTTATAAAACAAAATCCGCTATGCGCCAAATAGAACGACGTATAGCGGATTTTTTCGCTTTCCTTTATTGATTATTCTTTTTTTCCTTTTTTAGCTTAAATAATTCTTCCGTTGCCAATCTCGTTTTCGCAACGATATCTCCGCCCGTTTTAGGGAAACAATAATATTGCGCGTCGAAATCCCCGATATTGATAGTATCGGCAATTTGATACCAATAAAAATCCGCGTTGATTGAGTATACGGCGGTAGGGCCTTGTTTATAGTCGATTTCCCCGTCCGCGCTCTTCAGTCTAAACCCGTCGCTATCGTGCTCAAGCGTACCTTCGCCCACGCTATAAATAGTCTTGGTATCCACCATCAAACAAATATCCACAGGCACGTTCAACGCATACCTGCCCTGCTCAATTTCCTTTCTAACGCATTCTCTTTCCCATTTAAACCAATCGGGAATATGCGAAAATTCCGTTTCCCCGTCCCGCGCTTTCATTTCGCCGAGCTCGGTCATTTCATACACTTTACCACACGCGTTACAAGTCAACGTAATCCCTTCGCCTTTTGTTTGCCCTTCCGCCAAACAATGCGGACATTTATAAAGCACTCGATTCAACCCTTCCGCGCGGTATTTATCGTCAATTATCAACCCCGTTTCCTTTTGATAACGGAAATTATCAAAAGAGAATTTTTCTTGAATAATTTGATTTAATTCGTCTACGCTTTTATTTTTAATCTCTTCAGACGATAAAACGTATTCTACTTTCGCTTTTACAGGCACTTTCCTTTTTCTTAAATTATTATATAACGGTTGCCGAGCAAACGCGCCGTAAGTCGTAACCGTTACCAAAGGCACGCCGAAGAGTTTAACGCATTTCCCTAAACTTTCAGGCAATACCGTTGACGTTCCGTCCAACGTATAACCCGCTTCAGGGAACATTAAAACGGAATTTTTAAGCGTTTTAAACGCGTAGGACATATCGCGAATAAGCCCAGCCCCAACGGTAAATTTTTTCGTTTCTAAACAGCCTAATTGTCGCATCAACCAATCTTTACCGATAAACGCATCGAACGTGGTTACGATACTCATCGGTCTTGGATAAAACAAAGACGACGCGATTTCCAAATCAATAAAACTCGAATGGTTCATCAAAATAAAACACGGTTCTTTTTTACCAAGCTTTTCCATTCCAACCCATTCCGCCTTAAACTTAGTCGCCCACAAATCGGGTAACGACACGAGTTTTAAAAGCGTACGGAATAAAATATTCGGTCTTTTCGGCTTTTGATGTTTCGGTTTTTGAGTTAAAACTTCTTTCGCGCTTGCCTTTTGCAACTTAATTTTCATTCCAACTCCCCCTTTTTGTTAAATTTCTTTACTATTTTTTACTTATTTTATCATATTTTCATAAAAAAATCAACCGTTGCGCACAATTTATTTTATAGAAAATATTCCAAACAAAAAACGGAGATAAAATCCTACCCCGTTTTCGTTCTATTTCAGATTTAATTTAGTATTTTATTTAGTATAAATTAAAGAATGCTTTATCACCCGACAAAAGTTTTTCATCTAAAACCCATTGTCCGTCCTTTTGGATAACCCCAAACGAACAATCTTTCGCCGTTTCAAACAAATCGTCGCCGTCGTAACCGACGAATTTATCCGACATTTTATCAAGCATTTCTTTCGCGCCGTTCGTAAAATAGGAAGTCGTTATAAAAATACCGCGCGAATGTTGTTTCCCTTCTTTTGCCTGTCGATAACATACCGCGCCGATAAACTGTTGCAAATGCGTTTCACCGACCACCCAGCCTTCGTCTTTTCCCGACATCGGATTCCAATTCTTGGCTTGGATATAAATTTTTTCTTTAAAGCCTATTTTATCCGTAACTTCGATTTCGCCGTCAATTCCCCCGTCGTATTCTCCACCGGAAACACGCATACTCTCTACCCTACGCCCGTTTTTCAAGGAATAACGTTCTAACAAATAGATAGAATAATATTCAAAATAACTACCGCCAAGCGAACGAATTTTCTTTAAAAAGCTTTCTTTCAGCTTTTCT
>SVHK01000032.1 GCA_015055865.1 Clostridiales bacterium
GATTTCTAATATATTTCTCAGTCATTACAAGACAATAATATTTAATGTTTTTGAGATATTCAGAGTCAAAGTCCTTCTGCCAATCGAATGGAATGTAGCCACCTTCGACAATTAAGTTCTGCTTGTTCTCAATAGCAGTTTTTATCATTTCACTAACAATCGGCCACAAGTATTCGGTTAATTCATTATCATCCATAGGGGTAAGTTCTGTGTTGCCGCTACGAATTAAACCCATTTTCAGATGGTCTATTGAAAGATAGGGGTATTTATATTTTTCAAGCAGTTTTTGAGCAAGTGCAGTTTTGCCTGTGTGCGATGCTCCGGTAATTAAAATAATCATCTCATTCATCCCTACAAATTCTTATTTATCTATCAAATCCTACTTTAATTTTTATCAGTTATTCTCTCGCTATATCTTCTGCGGGTCTAGACGCATCTTTTTGCACCATAAATGGAATTTCTCTTTCGCGGCACGCTTAACGCCCTCGCCAAGTCTCGAGGGAATACAAACGTAATCGGAAATTAACGCGCTCACTTTTTTCATCGTTTCCGTATATTGAAACTCAAATCGAAAAGAACCCGTGTCGTACCGCTTAAACAACTTGAAAAATTGCGATTTTCCGTAAGGTTTTTTGCCTGCGGCTAACGTTCTTTTATAATATCTACGCCACATTACGAAAACCGTAAGTCCTCTCTTCTTTTTATCCTTTTCGAGCGCAATAAAATCGGGCTCTTCGTAGCCACTTCTATGCACGCGCTTGGGATAAAGTTTTTCAAGCAACTGAATATCCGACAGTAATTCAAAGGCACGCTCGTCAATAGCACATTCTTTCGCTCTTTTAATCGTTTTCAAAACGGTTGTACGCGAACATTCGCAAAGCTTAGCGATTTGCGTCGTCGTGTTTCCTCTATAATGATACTGTAAAATAGCTCTATAATTGGTCATTTTGCCTTTTTCTACCCTTTTTTGCTTGAAATCTTATTTATGTATATTATACCACACAAAAAATTAAAAGTAAAATGTTCAACTTAAGTGGAATAAAACTTTTTTGGGCGTTTTTCGGCTTATTTTTTGCCTAAAAAACGTAAAAATTGAGCCTGCATCGAGAAGATGCAGGCTCATAAACACAATATATGGTGTTTTTACTAAATTTTAATCCAAGATTTAGGACCTAGGATTGCGGATGTTCGCTTGTGCAGCGGAAAGTCTTGCGATAGGCACGCGATAAGGCGAGCAGGAAACGTAAGTCAAACCGATTGCGTGGCAGAATTCGATAGACGAAGGGTCGCCACCGTGTTCACCACAGATACCACAGTGCATTTCAGGACGAACTTCCTTACCTTTCTTCACTGCCATATCCATCAAGAGACCTACACCGGTCGTATCAAGACGAGCGAACGGGTCGGATTCGTAAATCTTGTTTGCATAGTATGCAGGCAAGAATTTACCAGCGTCGTCACGAGAGAACCCGAACGTCATTTGCGTCAAGTCGTTCGTACCGAAGCAGAAGAATTCTGCTTCTTTCGCAATTTCGTCAGCCGTCAAGCAAGCTCTGGGAATTTCAATCATCGTACCAACTTCGTACTTAAGAGCAACGCCCGATTGAGCGATAACTTCTTCAGCCGTCTTAACGACGATATCTTTAACGAACTTCAATTCTTTGGTTTCACCCGTCAAAGGAATCATGATTTCAGGAATGAGATTCCAGTTAGGATTCTTCTTAACTACGTTGATAGCCGCCTTGATAACCGCTTTCGTTTGCATAACCGCGATTTCGGGATAGGTTACGGTCAAACGGCAACCACGGTGACCCATCATCGGGTTGAATTCGTGCAAAGAAGAAATGATGTCCTTGATTTGAGCAACCGTCTTGCCTTGCGCTTTTGCAAGAGCAGCGATGTCTTCTTCGGTCGTAGGAACGAACTCGTGAAGAGGGGGATCAAGGAAACGAATGGTTACAGGGTAACCGCCGAGTGCTTCGAACAAACCTTCGAAGTCAGCTTGTTGCATAGGTTCAATCTTCGCAAGAGCCGCTTCTCTTTCAGCAACGGTGTCTGCGCAAATCATTTCACGGAACGCGCCGATTCTTGCAGGGTCGAAGAACATATGCTCGGTACGGCAAAGACCGATACCTTGCGCGCCGAACGCAACTGCTTGTTTTGCGTCTTCAGGGCTATCCGCGTTCGTTCTAACGCCGAGCGCCTTGTACTTGTCGGCAAGTTCCATAATACGTCCGAAGTAACCGGAGTTGGGGTCAGCAGGAACGGTAGCGATAAGGGTGTCGTAAATGTTACCCGTCGAACCGTCAAGGGAAAGCACGTCGCCTTCGCGGAAAATCTTACCAGCGAGTTCGAACCACTTTTCTTCTTCGTGCATCTTAATGTCGCCACAACCCGAAACACAGCACGTACCCATACCACGCGCAACAACCGCAGCGTGAGAAGTTTGACCGCCACGAACGGTAAGAATACCTTGCGCGTACTTCATACCTTCGATATCTTCAGGGGAAGTTTCCAAACGAACGAGAATTACGTTTTCGCCCTTCTTACCTTCTACGACAGCGTCTTCTGCAGTAAATACGATTTTACCGGCAGCCGCACCGGGAGAAGCCGCGATACCTTTACCAACTACGTTGTTCTTGTCCGCGTTCTTAAGCGCTTTTGCGTCAAATTGAGGGTGAAGCAACATATCGAGCGACTTCGCGTCGATTTGCATAAGAGCTTCTTGTTCGGTAATCATGCCTTCGTCGATTAAATCGCAAGCAATCTTAATCGCCGCCGCCGCCGTTCTCTTACCGTTACGGGTTTGGAGCATGTAAAGTTTCTTATCTTGAATGGTAAATTCCATATCTTGCATATCACGGTAGTGATTTTCAAGAATACCGCAAACTTTCAAGAATTGTTCGTAAACTTCAGGGAACACGTCTTTCATTTGCGCGATGGGCATCGGAGTACGAACGCCGGCAACAACGTCTTCGCCTTGTGCGTTGGTCAAGAATTCGCCCATAAGACCTTTTTCACCCGTAGCAGGGTTACGCGTGAACGCAACGCCCGTACCGGAAGTTTCGCCCATGTTACCGAACGCCATCATTTGTACGTTAACCGCCGTACCCCAGCTGTAAGGGATATCGTGGTCCATACGATAGATGTTCGCACGGGGGTTGTCCCAAGAACGGAATACCGCTTTAACAGCTTCGAAAAGTTGTTCTTTCGGGTCGTTAGGGAAGTCCTTACCGAGTTGGTTCTTATATTCAGCCTTGAATTGGTTAGCAAGCGCTTTCAAATCTTCAGCGTCAAGCTCAACGTCTTGCGTAACGCCCTTCTTTTCTTTCATTTCGTCGATGAGTTTTTCAAAGTACTTCTTACCAACTTCCATTACGACGTCGGAGAACATTTGAATGAAACGACGATAGCAGTCCCAAGCCCAACGGGGGTTGCCCGACTTCGTTGCCAACGTGTTAACAACTTCTTCGTTCAAACCAAGGTTCAAAATGGTATCCATCATACCGGGCATAGACGCTCTTGCACCCGAACGAACGGAAACGAGCAAGGGGTTTTCCTTGTCGCCGAACTTCATACCGCAAATGTTTTCCATCTTTTCGATGTATTCCATAATTTCAGCTTGAATACCTGCGTTGATTTGACGTCCGTCTTCGTAATACTGCGTACAAGCTTCCGTCGAAATGGTGAAACCTTGGGGTACGGGAAGACCAATTTTCGTCATTTCCGCAAGGTTTGCGCCCTTACCGCCGAGAAGATTACGCATGGTTGCATCACCTTCAGTAAAAAGGTAGCAATACTTTTTAGCCATAGTGTTATTTCCTCCAAGAATAATTTTTTCTTTTTTGCGCCAATCCTACAAGCCCTTGTACTTTTTAAAGGAACTCTTTTAACAAGAAAAAACTATCGCGTCGTTTTTTAAGGCGCGATATTTCAAATTGTTCCCTACTTGGGCATTTTTATTTTAATACAAAATATAGAAAATAGCAAGTCTTTAAAGGGTAATTTTAAAAATTTTTCACAATTCTAATAAATTTTTTCATATATTATCGCGAACGCACGCATATACGCGCGTTCAACGGCTCTATCTTGCTATTTCCAGCGAACGCGATTTTCGTTAGGCTATACCATAGAGCCTTTCGTTAAATGAGCGTTTCGTATTCTTCGTAAAGTAAGTCTAAACGTTTCTTCACTTCTTCTAACCGATTGCATTTTTCCGTCAACAACGGAAAATTCCCTGCGACGGCGGGCGTAGAAAGTTCTAAATTAATTTGCTCGTCTTCCTTTTCAAGTTCGGTTATTTCCGTTTCTATTAGCTTAATTCTCAACCGCTTTTTCGTATCCGACGCGCGCTCTTCTTTCGAACGGTAACCCGTTTGCGCCGACGCGGTCGTTTTCACGACGGTTTCCGTAACGACGGGGGGCTGTTTTTGTTCCTTTTTAAAGGCTTGGAACTGTTCGTAGCTCCCTTTAAATTCGGTAACCGATTGATTTTCTATTTCAAGCACTTTATCCGCAAGCGCTTGAATGAAATATCTGTCGTGCGAAACGAACAACAGCGTTCCGTCAAATTCTTTCAACGCTTTTTCAAGCGATTCGCGAGCGACTAAATCCAAATGGTTGGTCGGCTCGTCCAAAACGAGAAAATTCCCCTTTTCACATTCGAACACGGCAAGCGCCAACTTCGCGCGCTCCCCACCCGATAACGAACGGACTTTTTTCGTCATATCTTCCGCAACCAACCCTGCTTGCGCCAAAATAGACCGTACTTTCGTCTGGTCTAAAAGGGAATGTCTTGACCAAAGCTCGTATAACACTTCGTTGTCGGGATTTAAGTTAGCGTTTTCTTGGTCGTAGCAAGAAATTTTAACGAATCTACCCAACTTAATCGCTTGGTTTTTATTCTTCACAAGCTCTTTTACGAGAGTCGATTTCCCCGTTCCGTTATCCCCGACGACGGCGCATTTTTCTCCGCGCGTAAGCGAAAAATTCGCCCTTTCTATCAATACTTTCTCACCCGCGACGAGCCGTAAATCTTCTACTGTCAACACCTTTTCGTACGGTTTTTCTACGTAAGAAAAGAAAAATTTGGGCGGAGCGGGGGGCAAACACGGCTTTTCGATTACGTCCATTTTTTCAAGCTGATTTCGTCTTGATTGCGCCATTTTCGTCGTGGACGCGCGAACGAGATTTTTCGCAACGTAATCCTTTAACTTCGCAATTTCTTCTTGTTGTTTTTCGTATTCTTTTAAAATCCGAGCGACCTTTTCCGCTTTTAAAATTTTATACTTAGAATAATTCCCTTTGAAAACGGAAAGTTTTTTATTCTCCAATTCGTAAATTTCGCGCACCGTCCTATCCAAGAAATATCTATCGTGCGAAACGACTAAAATCGCGCCTTTAAACGCCGAAAGGTAATCTTCGAGCCAAAACAGCGTCTTCATATCCAAGTGGTTCGTCGGCTCGTCGAGAATTAAAAGTTCGGGTTCTTCCAAGAGCAAGCGACAAAGTTTTAACCGAGTTTTTTCTCCCCCCGACATCGTGGAAATTTTTTGTCCGTAATTGTCTGCAAACCCCATACCGTTCAAGACGGTCTTGACCCGTACTTCGTAGTTATAACTATCCCTTGCGTCGATTTGTTTATTGAGCGATTCGTAGCGTTGCGCCAAAGCGCGATACTCCTGCGAGTTTCCGTCCGTTTTCGCGATTTCGTTTTCGAGCTTTCTTAAAGACTCTATCGCTATCCTGTCCTTTTCGAAAATGGCGAGCATTTCTTCGTACACGGTATTGAACGAATCGTAACCGCCGTTTTGCGCAAGATAGCCTATCCTTGCGCCGTTTTTACGGAAAATCTTTCCGCTTTCCCCGTCAAGTTCGCCCAAAATCAAGCGTAAAAGGGTGGTCTTACCCTCACCGTTACCACCGATTAACCCAACCCTGTCCCCCTCGGACAAAGTAAAATTGATATTTTCGAGCAAGGTTTCGCCTAAAAACCCGAACGATAAATTTTCGCTTGATACTAACATAGCGCAACTCCGATAAAATTTTTATTTTTACGCAAAATAAACTTATGAAACGTCTTAAAGAAAGCAAAAAGTTACAA
Source organism: Clostridiales bacterium (assembly GCA_015055865.1). Taxonomy (GTDB): domain Bacteria; phylum Bacillota; class Clostridia; order Christensenellales; family Borkfalkiaceae; genus Scatosoma. Next base: position 6,104 of record SVHK01000032.1, read on the forward strand.
AAACTCAACGAGCTTGAAAGGGAAATCCTTTACGCCGACCCCGTCCGCGCGGTACGGCTTTGCAAAAAAATCGTCAAGCTACGTTTAGACGATTAATCAAAAATCCCATTTTGGAATAAACCGTTCGCCTTTAGAAGATAATTCTTGCGCGAACAAGTTTTTTATCCCCAATTCTTGCGCGAACGCGAGTGCGGTGTCGTATTCACGCGCCGTAATTCCGCGATTAAGCTCTTTATAGTTTTCGATTTTTCCAAAGGGCGTGTATTGACTCATTAGACTTAAATACGTCGTTTGAGGCAGTTCGCTTGCAAACCATTTCAAAATAGCGCGCGTATCGTTTAAGCCCATCGGCATTACCAAATGCCGAACGATACACCCCGACAACATTTTACCGTCCGCCGTCATTTTCAACGGCTTTTGCGCCATAAACGAAACCGTTTCGCTTGCGACGGAAAAATAATCGGGTTTGCCCGCGTAACGGTTAGACAGGACGGACGAATAAAACTTCATATCGGGCAAGTACACGTCGATAAACGGGTCGATTAATTGTACCGCGTCGATTTTTTCATAACCGCTGGAATTGTAAACGACGGGTATTTTCGGTCGATAAATCTCAAACGCAGGGAGCAGGTACGGGACTAAGTGCCCTGCGGTTACGAGCGAAATATTCTCCGCGCCCAGCTCTTCCAACTCCTTAAAAATATCCGCTAAGCCCTGCGGAGTAATTTTTTTACCGCGTTGGGCGCGGGATAATTCGTAATTTTGACAAAACACGCATTTTAAAGAACAACCCGTAAAAAAGATAGTACCGCTACCCTTCTTAAAGGAAATACACGGTTCTTCGAACGGGTGCAAATAGTATTTTGCGATACGTATCGTATCCGTTGCTCCGCACGCGCCTACGCCCGTTTGCCGATTCGCTCCGCATTCCACGGGGCAAAGCCGACAGGCGGTTTCGTCGAAAAATGAAGTTTTCGCATTAAAATTTAAGTCCATCGTGGATTTATTATACCACTTTCGCAAAAATTTTGCAAGCAATATAAATGACTTGACAACTGAAAGGGAAATGGAGTATAATATAATCCCGTATAATGCGGAAGTAGTTTGTTTTTACTGAAGATAAGGACGGGAAATTCGTCGCAAATCCCAATCCGCGACGAACGAACTATGTTAAAAAGAGGATTTTTTACATGAAAAAGTTTTTTACCAGCGAAAGCGTCACGGAAGGTCATCCCGACAAAGTTTGCGATAACATTTCCGACGGCATTTTAGACGCTATTTTAACCCAAGACCCTATGGCGCGCGCCGCAATCGAATGCGCGGCGGCGTACGATAAGTTGCTTATTATGGGCGAAGTTACGACGACTGCAAACGTCGATTACGAACAAACCGCGCGCGACGTTATCAAACGCATCGGCTACGATTTCGGTAGCTTTGCGTACGATAAATGCAATATCATCGTCGCTATTCACGCCCAATCCCCCGACATCGCGATGGGGGTCAACGCGTCGCTTGAAAAGAAAACGGACGGCGGTAGCGCGGAAGACACGCTCGGCGCAGGCGACCAAGGTATGATGTTCGGTTACGCGTGTCGCGAAACGGAAGAACTAATGCCTCTTACGCTCGTGCTTTCGCACAAGCTCGCAATTCGTTTAACGCAGGTTAGAAGAAGTCGTAGACTGCCCTATCTTCGCCCCGACGGAAAAACGCAAGTTACCGTCGAATACGTGGACGGCAAACCGACGAGAGTGGATACCGTGGTCGTTTCCACGCAACACGACAGCGAAGTAACGCAAGAGATTTTGCGTAAAGAAATTAAAGAATACGTCATCGACGAAGTTATCCCTGCTTCCTTAATGGACGAAAACACCAAAATCTTTATCAACCCGACGGGCAGATTTGAAATCGGCGGTCCTGAAGGGGATAGCGGACTTACGGGCAGAAAAATTATCGTCGATACTTACGGTGGAAGATGCGCGCACGGCGGTGGCGCATTCTCGGGAAAAGACTCTACGAAAGTGGACAGAAGCGCGGCGTACTATTGTAGATACGTTGCCAAAAATCTCGTGGCGTCAGGGCTTGCGGACGAGCTTGAAATTCAAGTCGCTTACGCTATTGGGGTCGCCAACCCCGTTTCCGTATTCGTGGATAGCCACGGCACGGGTAAATACGACGACGAAACGCTTGCAAATATCGTGAAAAAGGAATTTGATTTTAGACCCTATTCGATTATTAAGAGCTTGGGCTTGCGCTCGCCCGTATTTGCGCCGACTTCGGCGTACGGACATTTTGGCCGTCCCAACTTCGCGTGGGAAAGAACTGACAAAGTCACGGATTTGCAAAAATATTTATAATTTTTTGGATACGAACGATAAACGGCGATGACAATTACGTCATCGCCGTTTGTTTTATTCGTCTTTGGTAGAAGCTAAAAGCGCTTCTCTATCCGCAATCGCGAGCGCTTCGACCATCGAATCGATGTCGCCCATCACGAACGCGTCCAAATTATATTGGCTAAGCCCTATCCTATGGTCGGTTACTCTGCTTTGAGGGAAATTGTACGTTCTGATTCTCTCGCTCCTATCCCCGCTACCGACGAGCGAACGACGGTTCTCTTCCCGTTCCTTATTGTTTTTCCCGTTATAATAATCGTAAATTCTCGACCGCAAAACTTTAAACGCGCGTTCCTTATTTTTCAGTTGCGAGCGCTCGTCTTGGCATTGTACCACAATCCCCGTCGGGAAATGGGTAATTCTAACCGCCGACGCCACTTTATTAACGTTTTGACCGCCGGCTCCGCCCGAATGGTAAATGTCGATACGAATATCCTTTTCGTTGATTTCCACTTCCACTTCTTCCGCTTCGGGCAGTACCGCAACGGTCGCCGCCGAAGTGTGTATTCTGCCTTGCGTTTCGGTGGCAGGTACGCGTTGAACACGGTGGACTCCGCTTTCGTATTTGAGTAATTTATACGCGCCTGCGCCCGTTACGTTATAGACCGCTTCTTTGACGCCACCAAGCTCGGTGGCGTTGACGTCAATCGCTTCCATCTTCAAACGACGGTTCGCGCAAAAAGCGGAGTACATACGACAAAGCTCACCGGCAAATAGCGCGGCTTCTTCGCCACCCGTCCCTGCGCGAATTTCCAAAATACAGCTCCTGTCGTCGTTCTTATCTTTAGGCAAAAGCAAAATTTTAAGCTCGTCTTTTAAAGCCACCAACTTTTCTTTACAATCGTACCCTTCGTCTAAGAGCATCTTTTTCATTTCGGGGTCGGATTCCGTTTCCGCAAGCTCGAACGCGTCTTGCATTTCCCTTTCCAACTCCAAATACCGCCCGTACGCTTCAGCGGTTTCAGTTAAATCGGACTGTTCTTTGGAATACTTTTGCCAAGTGGGCATATCCGAAATCACGTCGGGCGACGCGAGTTGTTCGGATAAATATTCGTAGCGTTTTTTAATCTCCGCAAGTTTATTAAACATACATTCTCCTAAACGGGGTAAAATTTCGGGTCAAGGTTTGCCTTGACCCGTTTATGATACTTGTTAAATAACGATTTTAACGAATCTATCCACGCCGTAACCGTCTTTGATAATCATTGCGTAATCGCAATATTTGAAAAGGGACGCAACTTCCTGCGCTTGACCTTGCCCAACTTCCATTATCAAAATACCGCCACGCGCAAGGTTTTTATTCACGTTTTCCGCAATGGTGCGGTAGAAATCCAAACCGTCGTCGCCACCGTCGAGCGCGATACGCGGTTCGAAATCTTTCACTTCGCGTTGCAACGTTTCAATCATTTTTGACGGGATATAGGGGGGATTGCATACGATAATATTATACCGTTCGCGGATTCTCGTCAACATATCCGATTCCACGAACCGAATATGCGCGCCGTTCAAAATCGCGTTCGTTTGCGCAAGCTCCAACGCACCCGCGGAAATATCCGCCGCCGTAACTTCTACCCGTCTGCCGTCTTTTTCAAGTTCCCTATCGATGGCAATCGCCAACGCGCCACTACCCGTACAAAGGTCGAGAATTTTATTCCCTTCTTCCGCCGCGTTCACGACGAGCATCGCAAGTTCTTCCGTTTCCGAACGGGGGATTAATACTCTCTCGTCCACCTTAATCGTATAACCGCAAAAACTCGTATCGCCAATAATATACCAAAGCGGACGACCGGTTAAGCGTTCGTCAACGACCGCTAAAATATCTTTTACCTGCGAACTTTTCAAAATACGTTCTTCGCTCGCCACCGCGCTCTTGGGGATAGAGAGCTTAATGGAGAAAATCCATTCCGCTTCGTCTTCTTCGATACCGTTATTTCTAAAACGGGTCTTAGTGTTTTCCAAAAGTTCGGTCATTTTGCAAGGCGTAGCGAAGCGCTTTTCGGCAATGGTCAAATCGTTATCCATCGCAAGTACCGTTTGGAACGCAACGATAGCGCATTCAATCATTCCGTCCTCAGGTTCGCGCGTCGTGATGCGTTGCAACAACAGCCCCGGCGCTTTGAACACGGCTAAAAGTTTGTTATCCGTTTTGGAAAGCAAACGCAACAACTCGTAAGAAACGCCTGCAACGACGGGCAAAAGCAAGAGTTTGAAACAAATTCTTATCGCGGAATTAACCCAATCGATATCCGTGTAAATCCACTTAACCGCAACCACGTTCGCAAGCGAGAACACCAAAATACTCACGAGCATAACCAAAAACAAAAAGGTCGTACCGCAACGGTCGTGCACTCTTGAACAGTTTCGAACGTTGTCAATGGTCAACTCTTTGCCTTCTTCGTAGCAGGTAATGGTCTTATGCTCTGCGCCGTGACACATAAACACGCGACGAAGGGACGGAATCGCGCCTATAATTAGAATATAGAGCACGAAAATCGCCATTCTTACCCCGCCTTCGGCAAGGTTAAACCAAAGCCCTTGCCAACCGGGCGCGTTCTTTTCCAAACCCATAAGTCCGGTCAAAAATTGCGGTAACCAAATAAAGATTACGAGCGCGAGTAAGATACCCAACCCCGTTGCAACGACGTCGAGCATAGCGTTGATGTCGATTTTATGTTTTTCCACCAACCATTTCTCCGCTTTGGTGGTCAATTCTTCTTCCGGCAAAGCGACGTCCGCGCTACGCATCAAAACGCGATTGCCTACGATAAGCGAAGAAACGAAACTAACGATACCGCGAATAAAAGGCAACCGTTTGAATTTGGATTGCTTTTCCGCCGGTTCAAAACGTTCGGATTCGACTTGGATTTTACCTTCGGGGTCGCGAACGGCAGTCGCCATCGAGCGTTTACCGCGCATCATAACCCCTTCCATAACCGCTTGACCGCCTACGTACGTGTAATTTTTCTTCGGTTTTGAATTATTTCTATTTTCTTCATTACTCATTTTACGATTAATCCTTAATTTTATAATGAAAAATCAACGAACTTTGCCACGGTCAAATCCCGTGACGTAGTTTTTAATGAAAAGGGCTTTAAGGTCACCCCTTAAAGCCCGACAGGTTCTACCAATTATAAGCCGTATCTCTTCTTGAACTTATCGATACGTCCACCGGTATCAACCAACTTTTGCTTGCCCGTGAAGAAAGGATGGCAATTACTGCAAATATCCACTTTCATTACGTCGCCTTCTTTCGTCGTGCCGGTCTTGAAAGTAGCTCCACAAGCGCAAGTCACTGTTACTTCGTGATATTTGGGATGTATTTCAGCTTTCATTTTTTTCACCTCGCTGTTATTTTTCCATTCAAATGCTTACCTATTATAACGCTTTTTTCTCCACTCGTCAACTGTTTTTGCATAAAATCGAAAAAAATACTTGCAAATTTCACAAAAATAAGCTATACTTTATCTATAAGTTTAAAAGTCAAGGAATTTTATTTATGAAAATCTGGCAACTTTCTTCCCCTGAAAATTTACAACGCCAAAACGCGGACGATTTAAAACTCTCCACGGGACTTGCCAAAATTAAAATTACCAAGGCGCTCGTTTCCGAATCGGACGTCGCCGTTTACGCAGGTATTTCCAAAGTCAAATATCCCGTCATTTTAGGTCGGTTCGCGCTCGGTCAAGTAACCGAAACGGACGAATATACCTTTATGCAAAAAGGGGATAGAGTATACCTTGCCCCCGCGACGGATATGGAAACGGCGCATTTAGGATTCGTAACGCACGGAAAAGACGCCAACGGGTATTATTGCGATTTCGTCTTAGCCGACGCGGACGACGCGTTCGTTTTGCCCCCGTCCGTCTCCGACGAAGCCGCGTTTTTAATCGACCCCGTCGCGCTTGCCGAACGGGTCGTCGATGAAATGAACGTTACCGTCGGTCAGCACGTTTTGGTGTTGGGCGGTGGTTTGTATGCGAACGTACTTTGCCAAATTTTAATTTATCACCGCGCCGTACCAATCCTTGCGGACAACAACGCCGAACGGCTCGCGCGCGCGAAAAAATGCGGTATTTACTACACCTTCCCCAACGACGAAAGTTTAAAAGAAAACGTTATGAACGTTACGGGCGGTAAACTTGCGGACGGCGCGGTTTATCTAGCTTTAAACAATAAAAGCGAACCGTCGTCTATCTTCTCCTACGTAGCGAACGGCGCGCACGTCGCGTTTTGCTCGCTCGACGAGAAACCTTTAACGGTCAATCTCGAACGCGCGCTCAAAAACAATCTAACGGTCAAGGGGATTACCGACACGAGAGATTTCGTAACGACGGCGATTAATATTTTGGCAAATAAGAACGTTTCTTTCGACGCGTTTACCTGCCGTTATTATCCCGAACTGCACTTGCCCGAAATTCTGAAAAAATACGCCGAACTTTTAAAGAACGGCTCGCCCTTACCCGAACAGCTCGACGTTATTAAATTCGTATTCTAAAGAGAGAAATTTATGTCAAAAATAATGATTGCGTCCGATATCCACGGCTCTGCGTTTTGGTGCGAAAAACTTATCGACGCGTTTAAACAACTTCAACCCGACGTTTTTGTTTTGCTCGGCGATTTACTCTACCACGGTCCGCGCAACCCCTTACCCGACGGCTACGCGCCACAAAAGGTAGCCGAACTTTTGTCGTCAATAAAAACTAAGCTCGTTTGCGTGCGCGGAAATTGCGATAGCGAAGTAGACCAAATGGTGCTCGATTTCCCGATGCTCGCCGACTACGCGATGCTGATGATTGACGCTCAAAAAATTTACGCAACGCACGGGCATTTACACGGCGACACGAACCCGCCACCCCTTGAAAAGGGCACGCTTTTGATAAACGGCCACACCCACCTGCCCACCAAAAAAACGCTCGATAACGGCGTGGTTTACGCGAACTGCGGTTCGGTGGCCTTGCCTAAAGACGGCTCGCCCCACTCGTACGTGGTCTTGGAAAAAGGCGTTTTGACTTGGTTCGACCTTGAAACGGGTAACCCGTTCAATCCGTAATACAATTACTCATTAAAAATCTAAATCCCGCCGAAATTCGGCGGGATTTTTCCGTATTTTAAATTTTATTCTTCCGTTTCGTCCACAAACTCAATCACGTTTTCCGTTAAACGGGTATAAAGTTCGATATAGTAACGAAGGGCTAAAAGTTTCCGACCTTCTTCCGTCGAACTTTCGTTCTCGTTCGCACGGTTAATTCTAACGACGTTCAAAAGTTTGTTCGTAAACACGAGCGTTACGATTAAACCTGCTACGAACAAGCCGGCAAAAACGCCGGTCAAGACGATAAATTCGCCCGTTTTAGTGGAGAACATTTGCGTTCCGAAAACGATAGCGAGCGACAAAATGATAAGGGTAGGTATGAGCGCAATCGAAAATTTCCAACCGGCTTTGGTCATTCTGTGACGGATAACTTCACGGCGCGTCGCTTGTTTTGCCTTGAAACTTTCTTCAATCGGCGCAATTTCTTTATTCAACTCGTCCAAACGCTTATTAAACGCGTCTGCGTATTTATTTTTTATAATTTCGACCGCTTTATACCCCAAATCCCCTTCTAAATTCTCATAGCCGGATTCAGCGTATTCGCCAATCAAGACGTCGGGTTCGGCAAAATCCGCCGTTTTCGCGCGCCAATACCCTATCGTCGCATCAACCGCTTCGCCGTCTAAAGCCAACGCTTTTTCATATTTCAATTCGGCTGCGTGAAAACTTCCCGACATAAGAAGTTGTTCCCCTTCTTCGCATTGTTTCGCGTATTCCGCTGCACGCGCGCGTTCTTCTTCTTCCTTTTTCTTGCGCAAAGCCAACGCTTCTTCAGGCGAAAGCCCTACCAAATCTTCATCGTCCTCTTCCAAATCGGGGAACTCGAACGCAACTTCTTCGTAATCGCCTTCGTTTTCTTCGTCCGAACTCAAAAGGGTTTCGTCCGTTTCCGATTCCGCAAGCTCGTCGGTAACGTCCACGTACCCGTCCTTAGTCTTTTTCAAACGAATTCCTCTGCCGTATTCGTCGTCGATGATTCTTTCTTCCATACTCTGCTCCTTATCTATTCGTTTATCTTCTTTCCGCTATTTCGTCGTCCGACAAAACGAACGGATTTTTCCAAATTTTCTCTTTTTCTTTTCCAACCGTCTTAACCGCGTAAGGATAGAATTTTCCGCGATAACGACTCTTTGCCCATTCGCAAAGCTCTCTCGTTTCAAAAATCGCAAACGTCGCGCTACCAGACCCCGTCATACCCACGCCGAGCGGAGAGAACTCTCTAAGCTCGCTCAAGCCCTTTTCCACGTCGGGATTCAGCGCAATCGCGCCGTCGGTTAAATCGTTCTTTAATCCTTTGGCGAGCCCTGAAATATCCCCCTTAAGATAGGCGTTTATCGCAGTCGCAGTCGAACCGTCAAAAGTTCGCCCGTTTGCGATACGGTCAAATTCCCGATAGCACGCCCCTGCCGATACTTTCGATTTCGGGCAAAGCAATAATAAATAGACGGGCGCGGTTTCTTGCACGGGGGTAACGATTTCCCCCCTGCCTTGCATTCTTGCATAACCGCCGTCTAACATATACGCAATATCGCTTCCGAACGAATTCGCAATTTCTATCAGTTCGTCCTTTTGCACGCCGTAAAGTTTTGCGAGCGCGCGAAGTACCCCTGCGGCGTCCGCCGACGAACCGCCAAGCCCTGCGCCGACGGGTATGTTCTCGTATATGGTAATATCCGCGCCACACGAAGAAAACTTTTCAACGAACGCTTCCGCGACCTTGCAGGCGTTGGTTTCTTCGAACGGAACTCGTTCCATACCCCTGCCTTGCATACGCCCCGAA